>USOG01000031.1 GCA_900556365.1 uncultured Collinsella sp. | reverse complement strand
GATGCCATCGTTGAGGCGTGTGGCATTCTGGACCAGAAGGAGGCCGTGATGCGCGCCGGCGGCGATCCGCTCACCGTTGGCGGTGCCGCTACCTGGGACGGTGGCGTTGAGCTGGGCGAGGACGGGTTTGTTGCCGCTGCGGGGGCCGGGGCTGACGGCGCCGGTGACGCGCCTGCTGGGACGCCCGTCGCTGCAAAGGAGGCCGAGTAATGCAAAAGGCTATCTATACCACCGTCGGGATCGACGAGCTCCTGTCGCATGTCCAGGCGCTCAAGGGCGCAGGTGCCCGCTTTGTGCAGATGCACGCCGAGCGCAACGTGGACGACGGCACGTATCGCTTGGTCTATACGTTCATCAACGTTCGTGCTGCTCAGGAACATATTGCGCAGGACGGCAGCTATGCAATCGAAAACCTGGTGGTTGATGGTATCGACCAGTACCAGGAGATTCCGTCCATCAGCTCGTACTATCCGGCGGTATTTCCGTTTGAGAACGAGGCACACGATCTGTTCGGGCTTGCCATTACTGACATGCAGGTCGACTTTAACGGCTTTTTCTACCAGGTCTCGACTGCCGAGCCCATGAGCGTTATTACGCCCGAGGTGAAGGCTGCGCGCGAGAAAGCCATGAAGGTCCGCGCCGCTGCCGAGGCCAAGGCGCGCAAGGCTGCGGCCGAGAAGGCCGCCGCTGCCGCGGTCGCTGCGGGGGAGGGTGCTGCGGGCGTCGACGATGCTGCGGGCGCTGCCGTCGCTCAGCCCGCTGCGGCTGCCGGCTCCGATGCTCAGCACGATGAAGCTGCCGCCAAGGCCGCGCTCAAAGCCGCCGAGCTGGAAGCAAAGCTCGCCGCCATGGATCCCGAGAAAGCGGCCAAGGTCCGCGCGGCGCTTGCCGCCAAGGCCGCCCGCGACAAGCAGAACAAGGAGGCGTAAGGTCCATGGCACATCGCTCCGTTATTCCGTTTGGCCCGCAGCACCCGGTGCTGCCCGAGCCGCTTCATCTGGACCTGGTGATCGAGGACGACCGCGTTATCGAGGCAATTCCGCAGATCGGCTTTGTGCACCGCGGACTCGAGAAGCTCACCGAAAAGCGTGACATGCACCAGTTTGGCTACATCGCTGAGCGCATCTGCGGCATCTGCGCCGTGGGCCACAGCTGCGGCTATGCCAGCGCCTGCGAGCGCATGCTCGACATCGAGGTGCCCGGCCGCGTGCAGTATATCCGCACCATTTTGCACGAGCTTTCGCGCATTCACTCGCACCTGCTGTGGCTAGGCCTGCTCGCCGATGCCTTTGGCTTTGAGGCGCTGTTCTATCGTTCGTGGACCCTGCGCGAGCAGATTCTCAAGATTTTTGAGAGCACCTGCGGCGGCCGCGTGATCCTTTCGATTAACGAGATCGGCGGCCTTAAGCACGACATCGAGGACTCCGAGCTGGTGGGTATTGTCCAGACGCTCGATGCCATGCGTCCCGACTACGAGGCCCTGGTGCATACGTTTTTGGACGACGACAGCTGCGGCGAGCGCCTGCACGGCGTGGGCGTGATCAGCAAGAAGGACGCGCTGGAGCTTTCGATGGTCGGCCCATTTGGGCGCGCCTCGGGCGTGGATTACGACGTGCGCATGTTCGGTGACGGCGCCTATGCGGATCTGGCTGCGTTTGAGCCCATCGTTGCCACCGACGGCGACTGCTACGCCCGCTGTCAGGTGCGTTGTGCCGAGGTCACGCAGGCCATGGACATCATCAAGGAGCTTGTAGGTAAGATTCCGCACGACGGCATCGGTGGACGCACCAAGCTCACGCCGGCCGACGGCGCGCGCGGCGAGGTTGTGATTGAGCAGCCGCGCGGCGAGGCGTATTACTATGTGCGCGGTAACGGCACCAAGAACCTGGACCGTTTTCGCGTGCGTACGCCGACGTCGCAGAACCTGGCGGGTCTGACGCATGCGCTGCAGGGCGTGCTTCTTGCCAACGTGCCCATGATTATCCTGACCATCGACCCCTGCATTAGCTGCACGGAAAGGTAGGCGCGGCATGAGTTTACTGACATTTGCCAAGACGGCCTTGGGCTCTATGGTCAAGCAGCCGGTAACGGTGTGCTATCCGCAGGAGAAGCTGACGGCGCCCGAGCGCTTGCGCGGGCATATCGTCAACGACATGGACGTGTGCATTTGCTGCGGGATGTGTGCGCGTCGCTGCCCGGCGGGCGCGCTCGCGGTCGATCGCAAGGGCGGAACGTGGTCGATTGACCCGTATGCCTGCGTGGTGTGCGGCGAGTGCATCGAAAGCTGCCCCAAGCACTGCCTGACTATGGACGCCGCCCGCACTCCAGTTGCGGCGGACAAGACTCCCACGGTAGAAACCAAACCGGAGTAGCTCTGGAATGGGGCTGGCATTGCGCTGGAATGGGGCCGGCGGGGCAAAAATGCCCCACCGGCCCCGCGCTTAAACGCGCGGCTGTGCCGTCGCGAACAAAACTATGCCGGATTACGGGGCTGGATAGCGAACCTCCGACCATACCGAAAATCGCAAAAACAAAACCGCAGGTAGATTGCTTGCTGTTTTTCAAAAATTGGGGGTATGGATGAGGACTCCGACTTTAGCCCCGTAATCCGGCATAGTTTTGAAATAGCACCATATCCGTAGAAGCCCTTGATCTCCCGTGGACAGAGGGAAACGGATCATTTTTGCCTTGCGAGGGCTGCCGCGTGACCCGTCTGCCACGAAATGGGCCTATCTACTACGTTTAGGCGGCAGCCCTCGACCACGTCAAGTAATGCGAAATGAAAACCGCAGGTAGAACGCTTACGGTTTTTCATGAAAAGCGGCTATGGTCGGGGGTATCGAGTCAAACGTAGTAGATGGCCCGATTTCGTGGCGAGCGTTACCAACTGATCCCCCGGGGACGGAGGAAAACGGATTATTTTTGCCTGATGGCTCCGAGTCGCACCCGTTTTCCTGCGAAAACCCTCGTGTCTCAACTTTGGTGAGACATTTGTCTCACGCCCAAAACCGAATCTGGAACGTGTGTCACCTGCCCAAATTGTGTCTCATTCCGTAACTTTAGGCTGATGCAAGGTCTGAGCCTGCGAGAAGGGAGACGCGATGAGTAAGTACACGAGGGGTCTCTTGGCGGTGATACTGGCCGTAGTGCTGGTGTTGCCGGCTGCAGCATTTGCCATGCTGCCCGAGGCCAACGCCAGGTCCAGCACCGGAATGGACGGACCGACAATGGCCGGAAAGGTTGTCGACCCCGACACCAGCGGACGCTGGGAAATCTGGGCGGCGGGCCATGGTGGCAATAAGGTAACGACCCAAAACGTCGGTCGAATCTGGACCGACAAGACGGTCAAGGCAACCGAGGAAAACGAAGAGTCGGACTTTTTGACCACGCTTTCGGCGATGTCCTCGACGTCTAATTCAACCGTGACGGTTACCACGCCGCTCGACATCGTGATGGTGCTGGATGCCTCTGGCTCGATGGATCATGAGATGGGCGGTGGAGATCCCACCAGGCGCATCGATGCGCTGGAGAGCGCTGCCAGCAGCTTCATCGACGCCATTGCCAAACAAAACGAGGGCATCGAGGGCGTGGATAGGCAGCATAAGGTTGCTATCGTTAAGTTTGCGGGCAAGACGTCCAACAATATCGGCAACGAGACGTATCGTGACGGAGGATACACCTACAATTACACACAGGTTATGAAAGACCTGACCGATTGCTCCGGCGGCAACGTGAAAGCTCTTAAGCATAGGATTGCCCAGATTACACCCGCTGGTGCAACGCGCGCCGACAATGGTCTGCAGCTGGCAGAGGGTATCACTTCTGGTCGCGCGGACGCCAAGAAGATTGTTGTGTTCTTTACCGACGGCACGCCAACGAAAATTGACAAGTTTGATCCTACGGTTGCTAACGCTGCCGTGGCGGCTGCCAAGAACATGAAGGACAGCAAGGCCACCGTTTATACTATCGGCATCTTTGATGGCGCGGATCCCAGCGCTGGTATCCAGGATTCGGGAAAAAGCCAAAAAGAGAACAAGTTCATGCAGGCCGTTTCGAGCAACTACCCCAATGCCACGGCATGGGATACTCATGGTGCACGCGCGGAAAACGCCGACTACTACAAGTCGGCGACCAATGCCGAAGAGCTCAAGAAGGTTTTCGACGACATCTCGCAGGCCATCACATCGGAGGCGCCTTATCCGACCGAAATCCATAAGGGCTACGACGAGACCAAGTCCGGCTACATCACGTTTACCGACGAGCTGGGCGACTTTATGCAGGTCGACGGATTTACCGAAGTCGTCATCAACGGCATGTCGTTTACCAAGACGGACAAAACGGTCAATAAAGAAACCAATACCGACACCTACGAGTTCACCGGCAAGGCAAAAGACCTGCTCATTACCGTGCAGCGTGCTGGCGCTGACAATCCCCAGAAGGGCGATATCGTAGCGGTTAACATTCCTGCGTCGTTGATTCCGCTGAGCCACTTTAAGACCGTAGACGGCAAGCTTTCGGTCGACAACGTTAAGCCCATCCAGGTGAAGTATGCTTCGAGCGTTAAGAGTGTTGCGCTCGACAACCTATTTACGCCTGAGGAGGTCACGGGGCTCAAGGCTTACATCGAAAAGAATACGACCGTTGCCGACGATGGCAGCAAGACCGTGAGCTTCTACGCGAACAAGTGGAGCGGTGGTGCGTTGGGCGATACGGTTGCGACCTTTGAGCCGGCCGACACCAACCGCTACTACTACTTCCAGAAGCAGACTCCCATTTACGCGGATAAGGACTGCACGCAGCCTGCAAAGAATTCGCTGACAGATACTGGCACCTATTATTACAAGGATGAGTTTGAGGAGCAGGGCTCGAACAACGAGGCCAAGCCCACCACCGCCGTCATCGAGTTCATCGGTGGCGACGCTGCCAAGTTTGACGGCGCTATAGTTGCCGACAAGGACGGAAACCTGTCGTTTAGCGTGGGAACCGCGCGCCTGGCCTTTATCGACGAGCTTCACACCACCAAGGAGAGCGTGGGCGACAACAACACTGGTACTGCCACCGACGTTCTCAACCCCAAGTGGAACAACATGTCTGCCAAGGCGGCTGCGACGCATGTCAATTCCTACCTGGGCAACAACGGCAAGATCAGCTTTGCGTATGACATGACGCCGGCAATGGTGAACACCAAGGCCAGCTTTGGTCTAACCAAGGTGCTCGAGGGCCGCGCCTGGACGGATGCTGACGCGTTTGAGTTTGGCCTGACGTCCGAGAACGGCGCCCCGATGCCTACGACTACGACTGCGATCGTGCGCAAGGCCGACCTGGACGCCCAGGGCAAGGCTGCCATCGACTTCGGTACGATCGAATACACCGAACCTGGCACGTACGTCTACAAGGTCAGTGAAAAGCACGCCGGGACCACGATTGACGGCATCGCCTACAGCGGTAACGTCGCGGAGATCACCGTGACGGTGAAGCCCAATAAGAAGGGCGAACTGAGCGCTGACGTGAAGGTGACCTCGGGTGAGACTGAGTTCAAGAACGTCTACGCTGCGGATCCTGTTGAGTCCAGCGTTACCGACCAGATTACCGCGGCCAAGTCCCTGACCGGGCGCGACTTGGCGGAAGGCGAGTTCAGTTTTGAGCTGCTCGAGATCGCGGACAAGGAAGTTAAGCCTGTCGAGACTGTTACAAACGGCGCCGACGGCAAGGTGACGTTCAGCGCCATCAAGTACACCGAGATCGGCCAGCACACCTACATGCTGCGCGAGGTCAAGGGCGACGCCGGCGGCATCACCTATGACGATACGACCTACACCATCGTGACGACCATCAGCGATAACGGCAAGGGCCAGCTGGTGGCCACGCACGAGCTGAAGGGCGCCGAGGACGTCAAGAGTATCGAGTTCAAGAACGCCTACACCGCGAATGCTGCCGAGGCCTCGCTTGCGGGCATCAAGAACCTGCAGGTCGCCGACGGCTTGACCCCGGCTGACATTGCCGGCAAGTTCACCTTTACCGTGACCGGTGAAGAGGGTGCGCCCATGCCCGCGAACGCGAGCGTGACCAATGATGCCAAGGGCAAGGTCGACTTTGGCAAGATCACCTTTACGCTCGACGACCTTAACAAGGCTCTGGGTGAGAAGCCCGAGAAGCGCGAGCGCACCTTTACCTACACCGTGACCGAGTCCGGCGAGGTCGCTGGCGTGACCAACGACGCCAAGCTGTCGCGCGAGGTTTTCTTCACCGTGACCGATGACGGCAAGGGCAATCTGAGCGTATCCTGCAAGCCGGACGGCGATGTGGCATTTACGTTCACCAATACCTATAACGTGACGCCTGTCGAGACGAGCGTCACCGACCAGATCACCGCGAACAAGGTCCTGACCGGGCGTGAGCTTGCTGCCGGCGAGTTCTCTTTTGAGCTGGTCGAGGGCGACGAGGTTGTCGCCAAGGGCACCAACGCTGCCGACGGCACGATCGCCATGGACAAGATCGCCTACGACAAGCTTGGTAAGCACACCTACACGCTGCGCGAGGCCAAGGGCGGAACCACCAGCAAGGGCGTCACCTACAGCGACGCCAAGTACACCATCGAGACCACCATCACGGACAACGGCGACGGCACCCTCAAGGCCGAGCATGTCCTGAAAGGTACCGAGCCCGCCGAGTTCAAGAACACCTACAGCGTGACCCCGCTCGATGCAGAGCTCGACTTTGACCTGAGCAAGGTCATCAGCGGCCGCGACTGGACGGATGGGGACGAGTTTAGCTTTACCATCACCGCCCCCGAAGGCGCCCCGCTGCCCGATCCCGCAACCGTAACCGTGAGCAAGAAGGACGCGAAGGACGGCATCGCCGCCATCAAGTTCGGCAAGATTCACTACGCTGCCGCCGGAACCTATAAGTACGAGATTCGCGAGAACGCGGGCAGCACGGTCGGTATGACGTATGACGCGCATGTCGCAACCGCCGAAGTGACCGTGACCGAGGACAGCGATGGCAACCTGACCGCAAACGTCACCAAGAAGGAAAACGGACGCTTTACCAACACGTACCGCACTGAGCTCGATTACGCCGCGGCCGGCGGCCTCAAGCTCAGCAAGACCCTCTACGGACGTCCCATGACCGAGGGGCAGTTCACCTTTACCGTGACGCCCGCCGACGATGATTCGGCTCGCGCACTTGGCTTGCTTCCCGGGGCCAACAACTTCGAGCCCCCTGCAACGATAGAGGGAACGGTCGGTCAGATTGACATCCTGGCGGGCCATGAGGCCAAATTTACGCAGGCTGATGCCGGCAAGACCTTTACGTACACCGTGGCCGAGAAGAACGACGGCCAGCCGGGTTACACCTACGACGACGCTGTCCGCACCGTGACGATCGCCATCGCCGACGACACCGCCGGTACGCTCACCGCCACGACGACCGTCTCCGGCGGTTCCG
Source organism: uncultured Collinsella sp. (assembly GCA_900556365.1). The sequence continues at coordinate 4,332 of USOG01000031.1, read as the reverse complement.
AGGGCACGCTGGTGACCGAGTACAAGACCGGCGCGGCTGCGGTCGAGAGCGCCGTGGTTCCGTTCGTCAACAGCTATAGCGCTACGACCAACACGCCTGGTGGCACCGCTGCTCAGGTCGTTGCCGCCAAGACCCTGACCGGTCGCCCGATGGTCGACGGCGAGTTCTGGTTCGGTATCGCCTATCAGGGTGAGCTTGTGGGTTATGAAAATCTCAGGCCCAATATCGGCGGGCACGTGAGCTTTGATGCTCTGCACTACGACACCAAGATGCTTGCCGATCTTGAGTCTGCTGGGCTTGCCCATCGTACCGATAAGGACGGCAAGCTTGCCTGGACCATTAACTACACGGCCTACGAAGATTTATTCGGGCTGCCAAATGGCGTTTCCGCTACAACGTGGAGCTTTGGCTTTAAGGTTATCGTCGTCGACAACGGTGACGGTACCCTGACGGCAACGGTCGACTACGGCGGCGTCGAGCCCTTGTTCGAGAACGTCTACGGCGCCGAGGCCGTCGATGCCGCGCTCACCGGTACTAAGAAGCTCCAGGTTGCCGAGGGCCTGGCCCCGGCCGACATCACGGGTAAGTTCACCTTTACCGTGACCGCCGACGAGGCTGGTGCCCCGATGCCCGAGCGCACGACCGCAACCAACGACGCGGCCGGCAACGTGGACTTTGGCAAGATCCACTTTACGCTCGAGGACCTCAACCGCGCCCTGGGCGTGGCGGACGATGCGACCGATAAGGCCGAGGCCGACGAGGCTGACGAGACCGAGGCTGAAGAGGCCGACGCTGACGCCAACGCCGACGAGCCCGAGCCTGCGGCCCCCACCGCTCCGCGCTCGCACACTTTTACCTACACGGTAACCGAGACCGGCAGCGCCCCTGGCGTGACTAACGATGCCAACGCCACGCGCAAGGTTTCCTATACCGTGACTGACGACGGCACCGGACATCTGAGCGTCAAGCGCGAAGGCGACGACGGTGCTGCCTTCACGTTCACCAACACCTACAGCGTGGCGCCTACCGATTCTTCCGTGACCGATCAGGTCAAGACGGTCAAGCGTCTGACCGGACGCGACCTTGCAGCTGGCGAGTTCACGTTTGATCTGCTCGAGGACGACGTGGTTGTCGCAGGCGGCGCCAACGACGCCAACGGCACTGTGACACTGAGCCCGATCCGCTACGAGGCACCCGGCACGCACACGTACACGCTGCGCGAGGCTTGCCCCAACGCGCTCGGCCTGTACAAGGGCGTCACCTATGACGGCACGACCTACACCGTCGTGACCACCGTTTCCGACAACGGCGACGGCACGCTGACCGCGACGCACAAGCTCGAGGGAACCACCGAGTCGGCTGGCTTTACCAACAAGTATCACGCCATGCCCACGCAGGTCTCCATCGGCGCCATCAAGGTGCTCGAGGGACGCGAGCTCAAAAAGGACGAGTTTAGCTTTAAGCTCGTTGGCGAGGGCATCGAGTCCACCGTCACCAACGATGCCGACGGTAAGATCAGCTTCGACAAGTTTGAGTACGACGAGCCCGGTACGCACGTCTACACCATCAGCGAGGTCAAGGGCGACGAGGCCGGTATGACCTACGACAAGTCCGTCTTTACCGCGACCGTCAACGTGGTCGATGACGGCGAGGGCAACCTCAAGGCGAACGTCGCCTTTACCAAGGGCGACAAGAGCGTCGAGGGTATCGTGTTCAACAACACGTACAAGAAGCCCGAGACGCCCGTGCCGACGCCCGATCCCGGCACGCCCAAGACCGTGACGAACATCGTCAAGACGGTCAAGGGTTTCCTGCCCACCACGGGTGACCAGCAGGCCGCCGCACTGCTCATGGCATTTGTTATCGCCATGGCCGGCGTCGGAGCCCTGGTCTGGGGTATCCGTAAGCGCTAGGCACGTCGACAGCGCCCGGGGCCAAAAGGTCCCGGGCGGCCGGCAGGGAGCCAGAACATAGCCCCACCCCCACCCCCAGCCGCCACGGAGGTATCTCCCTCCTCCGTGGCGGCGCTTTTGTGCGTAGGGAGGAGGACCGCCACGAAACCGGACCATCTACTACGTTTAGCCCCTTACCCCCAACCATGCCAAAAAACGCGAAAACAAAACCGCAGGTAGAACGCCTGCGGTTTTCTGGAAAACGGGGGTATGGTCAAGGGTATCGAGTCAAACGTTGTAGATGGGCAGGTTTCGTGGCGAGTGGTTCCGGCTGATCCCTTGGGGACGGAGGAAAAAGGATCATTTTGGTCCCGCGAGGCTTGCGGAGGTACTCGTGCAGGGCCGCCCGAACAAAACTCTGCCGGTTTACGGGGCTGAGTCACGCGCTCCCAACCATGCCGATATCCGTGAAAATAAAACCGCAGGTAGACAAGCCGTCATTTTACGGAAAACGCGGGTATGGATGGGGGCCCTGAGCTTAGCCCCGTAAACCGGCATAGTTTTGAAATGGCATTAAATCGATAACAGCTATTTTGCTCTGTCGGAGCGGTTGGCCGTTGGGTAATTACCCTCGCAGGTAGGCGATGGCGATTTGGGTGCGGTTGCGCAGGCCCATTTTGGCTAGGATTGAGCTGATGTGGTTGCGCACGGTGCCTTCGCCCATATAGGCGGTGGCGGCAATCTCCTTGTTGTCGAGGCCGCGGGCGATGAGCTCGGCGACTTCGAACTCGCGGTCGGTCAGGCTGGCGAAGGCTGCGGGCCGGCGGGTCGCGCCGGCCTCGACGTCCGCCCCATCAAAGTTGATATCTTCGATCGCCTTGCCCTCGAGCACGCGTTTGCCGTCCATGACCTGCGCCAACGCCGGCGGAATGGCGGCGACATCGGTCTTGATCAGGTAGCCGCGGGCGCCCAGCTTGAGCGCCGACACAATGTACTCGTCATCCGAGAACGTCGTCAGAAACACCACGCGCGCCGCAGGGTCGTGCTCAAGGATCTCGCGCGCGACCGAAAGGCCGTCGCGTCCCGGCATCTGGATGTCGAGCAGCGCGATATCGGGTGCGTGCTCGGCGTAGAGCGCCACCGCATCGTTGCCGTTGGCACCGGTGCCCACCACTTCGATCTGCGGCTGGGCGCCCAAGATAATCTTGAGCGAATCGACCACCAAGCGGTCGTCGTCGACAACGATGAGCCTCATCGGCCCTCATCTCCTTGCTGTTTGGGAACGGTGGCAAACACGCGCCAGCCGCCGGCGCCGGCACGCGGACCGGCGGAGAAGGTGCCGCCAAGCGCCTCGATGCGCTCGCACATGGAGGCAAGCCCCATGCCCTCCGCGGCGCCGCGGCTGCTTGCTTGGACCCCGCCCGCGCCATCGTCGGTAACGATGAGCTGGTAAAACGACGGATGCTCCATGCATCGTACAGTGACGGTCTGGGCGCAAGCGTGGCGCATGGTGTTGGAGAGCGCCTCGCGCAGGACCGCCGCAAAGCAGTTGGCGACGTTTGCGGGTGCATGCTCGGCCATAACTTCAAGCTCAATCTGCGGGCCGCCGTCCGAACGCGTGCCCTCAACAATGCGTTCGAGCTGCACGGAAAGGTCGACGGCGTTGTCGTTGAGCGCGTGGACGCTGGCGCGTACAAGCTGGAGCGCCTCGTCAACCGTGCGTTTAACGTCGGCGAAATCGGCGGCGACGCCAGGCTCGTCGGCGTGGACCACGCGTAGGGCTTCGGCCTGCAGTGAGGCGCGCGTGAGCTGGTGCCCGACGTTATCGTGGATCTCGCGCGCGATGCGGGCGCGTTCGGCGAGCGTCGCGAGCTCGACTTCGTAGTCCTGGCGGTCGGCGAGGTCGCGGTTGCGTGCTTCGAGCGCGAGGGCTCGTTCCTGCAGCTCGTCGCGGGTACGGCGCATGCGCTTTTGCTCACGCTCCAGCTGGGCTGTGCGCAGTGACAACAAGGTGGCGGCAACCGAAAGGATAGCGGTCAGCAGAAGCGTTCGGGAGGTGAGCGCGTCGGTGCGAAGGTCCGCGACGAGCGCAAGGGCAAAAGCGGAGCCAATGCCCAGCGCGACCCATGCGTGCTCACGGCGCACGTGCCGCGCGATGTCATAGAGGGCGAGAGGCGTAAACGGCACAAACGGCGGCACGAAGACAGCCGCGATGATGTAAGCGCAGCTCGCGGCCTCGCTTACACGGCGCGTGCGTTCTCCCTTTGCGACCTCGGCCAGCGAGGTGGCGATAACGCCAAGGCAAAACGCCGCGACCAGGCGAGCGTCCACAGTAAGACCCATGGCGGCTGCAATGCAGCACACCAGCACGATCGATTTGTCGAAAAGCCTGTTCATACGGGTATTGTACGCGAAGCCGCGCGTGGTGGAGGGACCGCCT
>USOG01000030.1 GCA_900556365.1 uncultured Collinsella sp. | reverse complement strand
CTCCATTTTTTGTACCGCTCGGGTAAGATAGTCCGCATGAATACTTCAATTGACATTTCCCACATCCGCAACTTCTCAATCGTTGCGCACATCGACCATGGCAAGTCCACGATCAGTGACCGCATTCTCGAGCTCACCCATACCGTCGACGAGCGCGACATGGAGTCGCAGCTGCTCGACACCATGGATATCGAGCGCGAGCGCGGCATTACGATCAAGTCCAATGCCGTCCGCGTTTCCTATGACGCCGACGATGGCGAGACGTATCAGTTCAACCTGATCGATACGCCGGGCCACGTTGACTTTACCTACGAGGTCTCGCGCTCGCTGGCAGCCTGTGAGGGCGCGGTGCTCGTTGTCGACGCCACGCAGGGCGTCGAGGCGCAGACCGTCTCCAACGCGACGCTCGCTATGAACGCCAATCTGGACATTGTGCCGGCCATCAACAAGATCGACCTGCCCTCGGCCCATCCCGACGAGGTCAAGACCGAGATCGAGGATGACCTGGCGATTCCCGCCGATGATGCCGTGTGCGTGTCGGGCAAGACCGGCGAGGGTATTCACGATCTGCTAGAGTCCATCGTCTTTTTGATCTCTCCGCCTAAGGGCGATGCAAATGCTCCGCTCAAAGCGCTCATTCTGGATTCGTACTTTGACGAGTATCGCGGCGTGGTGGCCACGGTGCGCGTCTTTGACGGCTCCATCAAAAAGGGCGATACCCTGCGCATGATGCAGGCAGAGGGCGACTTTTTGGTCGACGGCGTGGGTGTCAAGCGTCCTGCCGAGACCCCGGTTGACGCGCTGACGGTTGGCGAGGTGGGCTACGTGGTCACGGGCCTGAAGGACCCCGAGGCCGTTCGCGTGGGCGACACCCTTACCTGGGCGTCGAACCCCTGCCCCGAGCCGCTTCCTGGTTACCGCGAGGCCAAGCCCATGGTCTATACGGGCCTGTTCCCGATCGATAACAAGGACTACGAGAACCTGCGTGACGCACTCGATAAGCTGCACGTCAACGACCCGTCGTTGGTGTGGGAACCCGAGACCTCGGTGGCGCTCGGCTTTGGCTTCCGCGTGGGCTTCTTGGGCCTGCTGCATATGGAGGTCGTCAAGGAGCGCCTGGAGCGCGAGTTCAATCTGGACCTCATTGCCACGAGCCCCTCGGTCGACTATCACGTGTACAAGACCGACGGCGAGATGATTGATGTTCGTAGCCCGCAGGATCTGCCCGAGGCTACGCGCATCGAGCGCATCGAGGAGCCCTACCTCAAGGCCAAGATTATCTGCCCGCCCGAGTATACGGGCGCCGTCATGCAGCTCGCTATCGAGCACCGCGGCATTACGACCGACATGATCCATCTCACGAGCAAATCGGTCGAGATGCGCTTTGATATGCCGCTCGCCGAGCTCATCCTGGACTTCTTTGACCAGCTCAAGAGCCGTACCAAGGGCTATGCCTCGCTCGACTACGAGTTCAACGAGTACCGTCCCTCCGAGCTCGTCAAGCTCGATATCCTGCTTTCGGGCGATGAGGTGGACGCGCTTTCGTTTATCGTGCACAAGGATAAGGCTTATGGCCTGGCCCGCGGCCTGTGCGACAAGCTCAAGGAAATTATTCCGCGTCAGCTGTTCGAGGTGCCTATTCAGGGTGCCATTGGCAACAAGATCATTGCCCGCTCGACCGTCAAGGCGCGCCGCAAGGACGTTCTTGCTAAGTGCTATGGCGGCGATATTTCGCGTAAGCGCAAACTGCTCGAGAAGCAGAAAGAGGGCAAGAAGCGCATGAAGGCCATCGGCTCGGTCGAGGTTCCGCAGGAGGCCTTTATGGCGATCCTCAAGGTGGACGAGTAGGTCTATGGCGCTTTCCGAATACAGCAAGCGGCTGCTGGGCGCCTATGCCGAGCAGCCGTTCCTTATGGCTCCCATGGCGGGCGTGACCGACCCTGCCTACCGCATCATGTGCCGCCGCCGCGGTGCCAACCTTGCCTACAGCGAGATGGTGAGCGTGGCGGGCCTTGCCTATGCCAGCAACAAGACCTGGCGCCTGGTGCTGCCGGCCGACGAGGAACAGCAGATTTGCGTGCAGCTCTTTGGCTCCAAGCCCGATCAGTTTGCGAGTGCCGTCGCCGCCGTCGAGGAGCGTGTGGGCGATCGCCTGTCGCTCATCGATATCAACATGGCCTGTCCTGCCCGCAAGGTTGTCACCAAGGGCGAGGGCTCGGCGCTCATGCGCACGCCCGACCTGGCGGAGAAGATCGTCAAGGCGGCGGTGGGCGCGGCGCATGTGCCCGTGACCGTAAAGATCCGCAAGGGCTTTTATGCCGAGGACCGTAATGCCGCGACATTTGCCCAGATGCTTGAAGGTGCCGGTGCCGCCGCGGTGGCGGTGCATGGCCGCTGCGCCATGCAGCTCTATACGGGCCAGGCCGATTGGTCGGTCGTCGATGAGGTTGCCGACGCTGTCGAGATTCCCGTGATTGGTTCGGGCGACGTGTTCACTGCCGAGGATGCCGCGGAGCATCTGCGCAATTCGGGTGCCAGCGCGGTGTTTATCGCGCGCGGCATCTACGGTAATCCCTGGGTTTTTGGTGATGCTCGCGCCCTTGCGTTCGATGGCATACCGGTGTCGGCGCGCAGCTCCGTCGAGCGCCTAGACGCCCTGCGTGAGCACCTAACGCTGACGCATGAGCTCCTGCCGCTCATGTCGCGTGCCCGCACGTACGCAAGCTGGTACTTAAAAGGCATGCCCCATGCTGCCGCTTGGCGTGCCCATGTGGTGCGCTGCTCCACGTATGAGGAGTTCATGGCGCTGGTCGATGAGATCGAGCGCGATGTGGTGGCCTGCGAGGCTGCCCTTGCCGCCGGCGAATCGGTGCCCCCTCATCCGCTGGAGGCTTAAGGGTGGCCGTTACCGCGCTGTACGTGCACGTGCCATTTTGCGCTCTAAAGTGCCGGTACTGCGACTTTGACTCGCGCAGTTTTGCTCCGTGCGACCTGAGCGCTGCGCTCGATGTCTATTTTGAGCAGTTGTTCGCGCGCCTCGATGCTTTTGGCAAAGCTGGGGCCCTTGACCAGATCCGCACTGTCTATGTTGGCGGCGGTACGCCGTCGCTGGCGGGGGAGCGCCTGGTGGAGCTGGCGCGGCGTATTCGTGCGTGGTGCGCCCCCGTTGAGTTTACCTGCGAGGCCAATCCCGAGTCGCTGACCGCTGAGCTCGCCACCGCGCTTGCCGAGGCGGGTGTCACACGCGTCTCTCTGGGCGTGCAAACGCTCGACAATACCGAACTGGCTGCTATTGGCCGCATTCACGATGCTAATCGGGCACTTGCGGCTATCGCGACGGTGAAGGACGCTGGCCTCGATGTGTCGTGCGACCTTATGTGCGGACTTCCTGGGCAGACCGCAGCGAGTTGGAAGCGCACGCTCGATGGCGTGCTGGCGGCGGCTCCGCATCATGCGTCGGTCTACCCGCTCACGCTTGAGGAGGGCACACCGCTCTATCGCATGGCATGCTGTGACGAGTCGCTCGAGCCCGATGAGGATTTTCAGGCTGCCTGTATGGACGTGGCACGCGAACTCCTGGGTGCCGCTGGCTATCACCCGTATGAGGTGGCGAGCTACGCGCTCGATGGCCATGAGTGTGCCCATAACATTGCCTACTGGACCGGACGGGGCTACCTGGGCCTGGGTCGTTCTGCCGCGGGCATGCTCGACGCCGAGGATTTCGACCGTCTTGCAGGTTTGTTCCCCGGCGTGTCTTCTCGAGGCGATTCGTACCGCGTGCGTCTGGTGCAACGTGACGATGACGCGACGGCGTTTGAGGCCGAATATCTGTCGCAGCGTGAGGCTGCGGCTGAAGATCTGATGCTCGCTTGCCGCATGACGCGCGGCGTCGCGTCCGACCTGTTGGTTCGTGCGGCTTGCGTCATCCCAACGGGCGAGCTGACAGCTGCTTGCGATCGTGCGCTCGAGTTGGGCCTTGCCACTTGGGTGCCCGAGACGCTCGGGGTCCATGAGGGACCCTTCACTTCGGCAGATGTCGTCGCGGGCCATGTTCGAGCTTGTCTGGCACCTACCCACTTGGGCTGGCTCGATGGAAATGTTCTGTTCGAGCTGTTTTGGGATCTAGCTTAGGCCGCTCGGGTAGAATTACCGGAATATATACGCTGCTGTGAGCAGGAGGTTGCCGCGCATGGCGACGATGAACGAAAAAGATTACTACGAGATTCTGGGTGTCTCCAAGGACGCCACCTCGCGTGATATTCAAAAGGCCTTCCAGCAAAAGGCTCGCAAGCTCCATCCGGACGTCAACAAAGAGCCGGATGCCGAGGAAAAGTTTAAAGAGGTTTCCGAGGCCTACGCCGTGCTTTCGGATGAGCAAAAACGTGCGCGCTACGACGCCATGCGTTCTGGCAATCCCTTCGCCGGTGCTCCTACGGCTTCGCCCTATGGTGGCGGCTACGCCGGCAACACAGGCTATGGCAATCCCTTTGAGGGCGGCTTTCCCTTTGGTGGCGCCTGGGGCCAGCAGCGTCGTGGGCAGGCTGCGTACAATCCCGAGAACGGCGCCAACGTGGTCGTCGATATCAAACTCGACGCCAAGGAGGCCAAGGGTGGTGCCCGCAAGACCGTTCGCTACACGCGTTTCGATACATGCGGACATTGCGGCGGCTCGGGTTCTGTCTCCTCCGAGCATGCCCATACCTGCCCAAGCTGTGGCGGCCGCGGTCACATCGACGTCGACCTGTCCTTCCTGTTTGGTGCGGGTACGTTCCAGTCGGTCTGCCCCGAGTGCGGCGGTTCCGGTAAAGTCGTGGCCGACCCCTGCCCCGATTGCGGTGGCAGCGGTCGTACTCGCGTAACCTCCGAGCAGACGATTGAGTTTCCTGCCGGCACGCACGATGGCGACGAGGTCCGCATTAGCGGCATGGGGCATGCTGGCACCAACGGTGCCGCGGGCGGCGACCTGGTCGGCCGCGCCCATGTTGAGGCCGAGCGCTTGGAAGGTAAAGCTCGTACCGGTTTTTACCTGATGGGCATCGTGGCGCCGTTTTTGGTACTCTCGGCCATCTCGGGCGTGTTCTCGGCCTTTGCCATGATGTGCTTTATTCCGTTTGCCATGGGCCTGTTCATGGTGCTTTCGGACGGCGTGCTTCATCGCAGCCTGCTGTGGTGGAAGCGCGGCGCGATGCAGTTTGCCAACGGTTTTGCCAACGGCTTCATGTTCGCGCTCGTGTCGGTTTGGTTCGCGAGCTGTTCGCAACGGGCCATGCTTTCGCCGTACCAAATGCAATAACATCAAACCCTCTGTTTGCGGTCGGCCCTGCTTGGGTATAGGACGCACTATGACAATAATGAAAGTCGGAAGGATTCGGTCGTGTCGGAAAATAGGGATTACTACGAGGTGCTTGGCGTCGACAGGGATGCCGACGCGCGGACGATTAAGCGTGCGTTTCTAAAGAAGGCCCGTACCGTACATCCGGATGTTTCGGACGACCCCGAGGCCGAGGCCAAGTTCAAGGAGCTCAACGAGGCCTATTCCGTTCTTTCCGATGAGCAGAAGCGTGCTAACTACGACCGTTACGGCACTGCCGACGGCCCTGGTGGTTCGGGCTACGTCGATATCAACGATATCTTTGGTGGCATGGGCATGGACGACTTGTTCTCGTCGTTCTTTGGCGGCGGTGCCGGCGGTGGCGCCCGCAGCCGTCGTGAGCGTCGTCGCGGACGTGATATGGCCATCTCGCTTTCGGTGACGCTCGAGGAGGCGGCGCTCGGCTGCAAAAAGACGATCAGCTATGACCGCCTTGCTCCTTGCGAGGACTGCAACGGCACCGGTAGGGCAGAGGGCGCACAGGAAAAGCAGTGCGGCCGCTGCCACGGTACGGGCTATGTCACGACGGTTCAGCGATCGTTTTTGGGCCAGGTTCAGTCCTCTTCGCCTTGCCCCGACTGCCATGGCGAGGGCACGGTCATCGACCATCCCTGCGAGACCTGCGACGGTCAGGGCCGCACGCCTTCGCATGAAAAGATCGACATCGATATTCCTGCCGGCGTTTCGACCGGTCGCCAGCTGCGTGTGAGCGGCTTTGGCGAGGCCGGCCTTCGCGGCGAGCCTTCGGGCGACCTGATTGTCAACGTGCGTGTTGCCGACCATGAGCGCTTTAAGCGTAACGGTGACGACCTGTACCTGGTGAGCGATATCTCGATTGCGCAGGCTGCGCTCGGCTGCGAGATCGAGGTCGAGGGCATTATGCCCGACGAGGTCGTTAAGGTGACGGTTCCCGCCGGCGCCCAGTACGGCGATACCGTGAGCGTCAATAATTACGGCATGCCGCGCATTGGCGGTGGCGGTTCGCGTGGTCGCCTGATCGTGCAGCTGCGCGTGGTCGTTCCCACCAATCTTTCCAATAAGCAACGCGAGCTGCTCCGTGCTTTTGCCGATGAGATGGGCGATGACGTTGCTTCCGGTAAGAAGTCGGTGACCGACCGTATCAAGAGTGCCCTCGACGATATCCTCGATTAAGGAGCCCGCGTGCTCGCACCCCATATTTCCGTCGTCAACCTCGGCTGCCGCGTCAACCGGGTTGAGTCTGACCGTATCACTGCCGACCTTATGCGCCTGGGCTTTGCTATTGTGGAGCCCCAGGATGCCGATCTGATCGTCATTAACACCTGTGCCGTTACGGGCGAGGCCGAGGCCAAGACCCGTAAGGCCGTCCGTCATGCGCTGGCCTATCCAAACGAGCCCTATGTGGTCGTAACCGGCTGCGTCGTCAACCTGCATCCCGAGGAGTTGCTGGAGCTCTCCGATCGCGTGATCGCCGAGCCGTCCAAGATTGACGTCGCCGAGCGCGTCTGCGAGGTGCTGGGTGTCGAATCCGATAGCGTTCCCGCCTGCAGCGATGGCGAGGTGGTCGATGCGCTCGGTCGCTCTCGCCTGGGCGTGAAGATTCAGGACGGCTGCAACCATCGCTGCACCTATTGCATTGTGTGGAAGGCACGCGGCCCCGAGCGCTCCGTGCCCGTCGAGTCCGTGCTCGAGCAAGTTCGCGAGGCCCAGGAGGCAGGCGTGCCCGAGGTGGTGCTGACCGGTGTGAACCTGGGTGCCTACGATGGCAAGAGCGCGACCGACGAGCACGTCGAAATCGATGAGCTGCTCGAGGCCATCATGGAGCGCACGTCTATTCCGCATGTGCGCATTTCCTCGGTCGAGCCCATGGATATCTCCGAGCGCCTGCTTAAGGTTATGGCGCGCTATCCGCAGCGTATCGCCCCGTTTTTGCACCTGCCCGTGCAGTCCGGCTGCACGGCGACCCTGCATCGCATGGGCCGTCCCTATAGCGCCGAGGCCTTTGAGGACACGGTGCGTATGATTCGTGCCATCTTGCCCCAGGCGTCCCTTTCGTGCGATGTCATCGTCGGTTTTCCCGGCGAGACGGACGAGGAGTTTGAGGAGTCGCTGGCGCTGTGCCGCCGCGTGGGCTTTTCGCGTATGCACGTGTTTCGCTACAGCAGGCGTCCCGGTACCCTTGCCGCCGACATGCCCGACCAGGTGCCGCCTGAGGTTATGGCCGAGCGCAGTCGTCGTATGCGAGCCGCGGCGCAGGAGCTTGCCATTGCCGACGCTCGTCGTCGCGTGGGCACGGTCGAGCGTGCCGTGCTCGAGTATGGTGACAACCTGACGCTCGGCTCGTTCCATCATGCCCGTCTTGACGATACCTGTGGACTTACAGCCCCGTGCCTGCTCGATGTTGCTATCATCGGAGTCGATGATTCCGGCTTGGTCCATGCACGCAGGGAGGTTCATGGAAGCCTCGAAGATTAGACTTACCGTTCCCGAGGGAATTGATCCCTCGCGCGTTTTGGGCGCCGGCGACGGCGTCCTTCGTGCGCTCGAGAGCTTGGTTCGCGCCCATGTGGTCGCCCGTGGCGATAGCATCTCCGTGAGCGGCGACCCGGACGAGGTCGAACTCGTGGCGCGCTTTTTCGAGCACGCTTTTCGCGAGGCGGCCGCCGGGCGCACGCTGTCTGCCGACGATGTCTCTCGCTGCCTGGCCGTCTTGCGCGACGGTGAGCACGAGGCTACGTCGCTTCGCGATGACGTGCTGCTTTCGTATCGCGGCCGCGTCATTCGCCCCAAGACGCTCGGGCAAAAGCGCTATGTGGATGCCATCCGCTCGCATACCATCACGTTTGGCTTGGGTCCTGCCGGTACCGGTAAGACCTATCTGGCTATGGCGCTCGCCGTTGCCGCGCTCAAGCGTCACGAGGTGGGCCGTCTGATCTTGACGCGTCCGGTTGTCGAGGCGGGGGAGAATCTGGGCTTTTTGCCCGGCACCCTCGAGGAAAAGATCGATCCCTACATGCGTCCGCTTTACGACGCCCTTTTTGACATGATGGATCGCGAGCGCACCGATGAGCTTATGGAGCGCGGCGTGATCGAGATCGCCCCGCTTGCCTACATGCGCGGCCGCACGCTGAGCGATGCCTTCGTGGTGCTCGACGAGGCGCAAAATACCACGCCCGAGCAGATGAAGATGTTCCTGACACGCCTTGGGTTCAACTCCAAGTTCGTGATTACCGGCGACCTGAGCCAGCGCGACCTGGTGGGTCGTCGTGGCGGCTTGGCGGATGTCGAGAAGATTTTGGGCCGTGTCGATGATGTCACATTTTCGCACCTCGAGCGTGCCGACGTGGTGCGCCATGCCCTGGTGGGTCGTATCGTCGAGGCATACGATACTTATGATGATGTGCGCGAGAAGCGCGTACGTGACCGAAAGGAGTCCCGTTGAGTGTATTGATCAGCAACGATGCCGAGCTCGATACGCTGCTCGACGCGCAGGAGGTGGAGCACATCTGCGAGGTTGTGCTTGCCGCCGAGGGCGTTGAGCGTGAAGTCGAGATTTCCCTTTCGTATGTCGACGAGGACGAGATGCACGAGCTCAACCACGAGTGGCGCGGTATCGACCGCACCACCGATGTGCTCTCGTTTGAGTGCGATTCGGCCTTTGACGATGATATTCCCGCCGACGAGACGCTCGAGCTCGGCGATATCATCTTGGCCCCGCAGGTTATTGCCCGTCAGGCCCCCGGTTTTGGCAATAGCCCCGCTGACGAGTGTCGTCTGATGCTCGTACACGGCATGCTGCACCTGCTGGGCTATGACCACATCAAGGACGACGAGGCCGAGGTCATGGAGGCCCGCGAGGACGCCATCCTGCGCGATCTGGCGCTCGAGCGCGGCGAGGACCCCAAGCTAGTTCACGTCGGCCCCATCACCAACCACGCCCACGACTAGGAGCCGTCTATGATTCCCGGATCGAACAAGGACCATCCATCCTTCTTAAAGTCGTTTTCCTACGCCATGGAGGGTTTTGTCACCGCCGTCAAGACCGAGCGCAACATCAAGGTCATGCTCGCAGCAGGCGTGTGCACCGTCATTGCCGGCTGCATTGTGGGGCTTGACATTGCCGAGTGGGCCACGATTATCATCTGCTGTGGCCTGGTGATTCATGGCGAGCTGTGTAACACCGCCATGGAGGCCATCGTCGACCTGGCGACCCAGGAGCTCCATCCGCTGGCCAAGCGTGCGAAGGACATCGCCGCCGCCTCTGTATACGTTCTTTCCATCACCGCCGCGATTGTGGGCTTACTGGTATTTGCCCACGCGCTCGGCTTTATTTAGAAAGGGATTCCCATGTCCGACAATACGCAGGCTTCCGATGAGATCCTGGACGCCGAGGCCCTGGACGCGGTGGATACCGAGGGGCTCGAGGATGTCGAGGAGTTCGACCCGTTTGAGGGCATGAGCGATGAGGAGCTCGACGCCCTGTGCGACGAGGACGACAACCTCGCGGGCTTTGGCGACGTTGAGCCTGGTTTCCGCAGCGGCTTCGTGGCCCTGGTCGGACGCCCCAACGCAGGCAAGTCCACATTGCTTAATGCCTGCTATGGCAAAAAGGTCGCCATCACCTCACCGGTGGCTCAGACGACCCGCCGCCGCATGCGCGCCGTCGTCAACCGTCCCGGCTACCAGCTGGTCTTTGTCGATACCCCGGGTATTCATAAGCCCAAGGACGGTCTGGGATCCGAGCTCAACAAGAGCGCGTTGTTCGAGCTGAACGATGTCGATGTCGTCGCGTTTTTGATTGATGCCACCAAGCCGATCGGCAGGGGAGACGCTTGGGTTGCCGAGCGCGTCAAGAATGCCCGCTCTAAGAAGGTCCTAGTGCTTACCAAGGCCGATGAGGCCGACCCCGCACAGGTTATGGAGCAGCTTAAGGCTGCCCACGAGCTCATGGAGTATGACGACGAGATCGTGACGTCGTCGGTCAAGAACTTCAACGTCGATGCCTTTATCGATACCGTTGCGCACTTTTTGCCCGAGGGTCCGCGTTGGTTCCCCGAGGACATGGGTACCGACGCTTCCGACGAGACCCTTGTGGCCGAGTTTGTGCGCGAGAAGGTTCTGCGCCGCACCCGTGATGAGATCCCGCACTCCGTGGGCGTGATCTGCGATGCGCTCGAGCAGACCAAGAAGGTGCTGCGCGTGCACGCCACCATTTATGTTGAGCGTGAGGGCCAAAAGGGCATCATCATCGGTAAGGGCGGCGAGATGATCAAGCATATCGGTATCGACGCCCGTCGCGATCTTGAGCGCATTTTTGGCACGCAGGTCTTTTTGGAGCTGGACGTGAAGGTCAAGGCCGGCTGGCGTGACGACGAGTCCCAGATTCGTCGCTTTGGCTACAACGCCGAGGACTAAGGACGCGCGGCGCGCATGGCAGGCTCCCGGACATATCGTACGAAGGTGCTCGTCCTCGACAAGACGAAGCTCAAAGAGACGGACCTGATCCTGACGATGCTTGACGAGCGGGGTCGGCAGGTTCGTGCCGTGGCAAAGGGCGCCCGCAAACCCGGTGGGCGCCTGGCTGCGCGCTGCGAGCTGTTCTGTACCGTCGATATGCTGCTCGCGCATGGGCGGTCTCTCGACGTGGTTTCCCAGGCCGAGCTTATGGAGGCGCCGCTCGGCGCTGCGCCCGATTACGAGACGACTTGCGCCGCAAGCGCGATCGCCGAGGTTGCTCGCGTGTGCTCGTTCGAGGACGCCGAGGACCCGTTTACCTTTGCCATCACGCAGCGAGCGCTTGCCCTGGTGGGCAGCGGGCTCGACACAGCGCATATGGATCTGCTTGTGGCGGCATATGTCTTTAAACTGTTGTCGCACGTTGGCTACCGACCCGATTTTTCGGCCTGCGTGCTGTGCGGAGACCCCATGCTGTCGTATTTTTCGCCTCAGGCCGGCGGGCTCATGTGCGGCTCGTGCGCGTCGAGCGTTCCGGGTGCCGAGTTGGTGTCGACCGGTGAGGTCGCATGGCTGCGTGCCCTCATGTCCATGACCTTCGATGCGCTCATGGCCGAGAGGGTCGATCCCCATACTGCAGCCTTTTTGCTGGGGCTTTCGCATGTTTGGGCTGCGACGCACGCCGATCAACGCCTCCGTGCGATGGAATTCATGTTGGGTCGGTGATGATGCGCAGGCGCGGGCTGCTTGTGGTATCATGCCGACCTGTTGGTACCTCGACCTTGGTTGCTCGCTCCACCGGCGGCTTCCCAGTCCGAGGCGAATCGAGTCGCCCGCGGGCGACGTAAAACGAAAGGTGAAACAATGACTGTTTCCAAAGAGCGCAAGGCGGAGCTGACTGCCCAGTTCGGTAACACCCCGGTCGACACCGGCAACCCCAAGGTTCAGGTCGCCATCCTGACCGAGCGCATCAAGGAGCTGACCGAGCACATGAAGTCCCACCAGAAGGACTTCCACACCCGTCGTGGCCTGCTCATGCTCGTCGGCCGTCGTCGTCGTCTTCTCTCCTACATCAAGAAGAACGACATCGT
>USOG01000029.1 GCA_900556365.1 uncultured Collinsella sp. | reverse complement strand
CATTGTCGGCCTAATCCGCGGTCTTTCATGCAGCAGGGGCTCTCAATGTTTTTATGTCCTGCTCATATCGTCTCTGCGGTACCCATGAGCGTAAACATCTTTGCGGCCAGTAAAGAGATTGCGGAAGAGCTCGAGTTTGTCGCGCGCTGGGCTTGCGCTGGTGACGATACCTTCGGCCTGCGCCCGTCTATCGAAAAGATCGCCAGCTTTCTCCCATTCTTCCAGCGTTGTGTAACGGATGTCTGGACCGCTGCTGCAGATGACAATTTGACTGTACGGCTCCGATACGTGAGCGACTGTTCTCTTGAATTGGAATAACTTGTCCCCGATGAGGGCGTATTGATATGTGACGTTGCTCATGTAGATGCCGTTCTTGTCAGGGCTCATTGGAAAGAGGGTACGCTATTTTGTTTTTTGGGATACCCGGCTCTCATTTTGGTTCGGTGATAGTGGGGTGCAGCTCCGTGAGCGGCGTTCGCTTTCTGCCAAAATGTGTGACAGCTGTTGCTGAATGGGTTTTAGCAGCTATGAGGCGGGTTGGAGACGCGGGGGCTGCCCTCAAATAAACCCGGTGGGCAAAAAATGGCAAATATGAGTACTGTTGCTTGGTTAGCAACATATCATCTTTAAAGTATTTAAAACCAATTGACTGAGATTTAGTATATCCAACTCCCTAAACGCGACGATTCGGTGCTTTATGGCGCTTGAAATCGGTGGAAGATGGCAAATCCAGCCAGATTTTGCTGATACTAAATCGGTAACAGTACTCATATTTGCCATTTTTTGCCCACCGGGTATCGTTCGGAGCCAATCAAAGCTCCCCAAGCAGCTGGGAATGTGCCGATCGCCAATAAATATCTTGTATGTGGATGGCACATTAAAAAGTTGCGGTGGAATAGGGATTGATTTGCGGCTGATAAGCCAAAAACAGTCCCTATTTCACCGCAACTGATGTGGGCGTCCCTAGCGAGTTGGCTGGTAGCGGGGGCAGTAGCTGATGGCGATGGCGTCGACGCCTACATGGGTGGCGATGGTGCAGCCGATGGGGCCGGTGCCGGCGTCTACGTAGTCCTGGCCTGCGAGTGCCTCGTCGACAAGCTCCTGCTCCTCGGCGGCACCGGTCGTGAGCACGCGTACGCTGGAGCCCGGATGCTCGGCCAAAAACGCGAGGCAGTCTGCCATGGTGTTGGCGACGATGCGCTTGGCGCCGCGGCCCTTCTTGATGGCCTTGATCTCGCCCGACTGCCACTCCGGCGAAACGGCCAGGCGAATATTGAGCATCTGCGTGAGCTGGCCGGCGAGCTTGGGCGCGCGGCCGTTCTTAACGAGGTTCTCGAGCGTGCGGGGAATCAGCAGCAGGTGCGCGTCGGGCAGGGTCGCGCGGATCTGTGCCTCGGTCTCGTCCAGGCTGCGGCCGTCCTCGCGCATGGCGAGCGCGTACTCCACCAGCAGGCCCTCGGCACCCGAGCCGGTGCGCGAATCGATGCAGCGCACGTCGAGCTCGTGGGTCTCGGCGACCAGGCATGCGTTGGAATAGCAGGCGGACCATTCGCTGCACAGCGAGATAAAGATCGCGCTGTCGTGGCCGTCAGCACGCACGCGGTCAAAGAGTGCCTTGAACTCGCCGGCACTCGGCTGCGAGGTGTGCGGCAGCTGCTCGGAGCCGGCCATGCGGGCGACGTACTCCTCGGCGGTGATCTGTACCTGGTCGAGCAGGTCCTCGCCCTCGATAATCACATGCAGTGGAATGACGTAAATGCCAAGCTCTTGAGCACGGGCGGGGGAGATGTCCGACGTGGAGTCGGTTATGATGGCAAAAGACATAATTGCACCTTTCATTGGGGCGCTTGCGCGCCGCCTTCTGAGAGCAAAGTGCGACAAGTATAGTGGAGTCGTTCCACATTTCTAGGTTCAATTGTTGAATAGTCAACAGTTTGAAGTGTCGGTGTGGAAATCATCAACTGGGGAAGAGGAATGCCGATGGAGGCGTTGGAGATATACAGGCGGCCGGTTGTGCTGTTCGATTTTGACGGCACGGTGGCCGATACGGGCCGGGCGGTGATGAGCTCGACGCGCAAGACGTTGGCCGCGCGCGGGTTTTCGGAGGCGCAGATGGGTGACCTGCGCCGCATGATCGGGCCGCCCCTGTGGAAGAGCTTTCACGACTTTTATGGCTTCTCCCGCGAGGAGTCGCTTGTGGTGGCTGACGAGTACCGTGCCTTTTTTGATGAGCTGGGACCGGAAGAGTATCCCGTGTTCGATGGAATCCCCGAGCTGCTCGATGGCCTTGTCGCGCAGGGGCATCGCTTGGTCGTGGCGACGTCACGCATGGAGGCAAAGTGCATTGACATGGTGGGCGAGCTGGGGCTTTCGCAGTTTGAGGCGGTGGTTGGCATGAATCCGCCGCAGGGACGCGAGACCAAGGCCGATTCGGTTCGCGATGCCCTGGCGGCGCTCGGCGCGACGGCGGGCGATGCCGTGATGATCGGCGATCGCTTTAACGATGTGGAGGGCGCACACGCGATGGGCGTGCCGTGCATCGGCATCTATTCGGGCGCGGCAGCGCCGGGCGAGCACGAGGCGGCGGGTGCCGATGCAGTGGTGCACTCGGTGGCCGAGCTTGCTAAACTTTTCGCTATCTAATAGACATAATGTGAGGGGCGGGCGTACCCGTCGCTCATTGGTAAGGAGGTCGTCCATGAATCAGGTGGAGCAGAGCGTCGCTGAGTATGTCGACGAGGTCTGGGAGGATGTCGTCGCTGATATCGAGCAGCTGGTGAGTTATCCTTCCGTGGCAGTTTCTGCCGATGCGGAGCCCGGCGCGCCGTTTGGCCGCCCGGTCCGTGACGCGCTCGATTGCGCGCTCGGCATCGCGCAGAAGCTCGGCTATCAGACGAGCGACGACGAGGGCTATGTGGGAATCGCCGATATCCCGGGCCGCGGCGACAAGCAGCTCGCGACTATCTGCCACGTGGACGTGGTTCCCGCCGGCCCTGGCTGGAACACCGATCCGTTCGCGATGGGGCGTCGCGAGGGCTGATTGCTCGGTCGCGGCGTGATCGACGACAAGGGCCCGGCAGTGCTGTCGCTTTATGCCGGCGCGTACCTGCTCAAGCACGGCATTGTTCCGCGCTACACCTTCCGCGCGCTGCTGGGCTGCGATGAGGAAGTGGGCATGTCCGACGTTCACCATTATCTGGAGAACCACGCAGACCCCGACTTTTTGTTTACGCCCGATGCCGAGTTCCCGGTCTGCAATGCCGAGAAGGGCCAGTTTGGGGCGACGTTCGTGAGTCCCAAGATCGACGGCGGGCGCATCGTGTCGTGGAGCGGCGCCGAGGCGAGCAATGCCATTCCGTCGCAGTCCATCTGCGAGCTCGCGATTGCCGCCGATGAGCTGCCGGCGCCGGTCGAGAATGCTGACCGCCTGGAGATCACGGCTCTCGACAATGGTCATGTGCAGATTTTCGCCCACGGTATTGGCGGTCACGCCTCGATGCCCGAGGGGACGATCAATGCCGTCGGCCTGATCGTGTCGTATCTGCGCGAGGCCGAGGACGCGTTTGGTGCCCGCGGCGAGCGCCTGCTGACGCCTGCCGAGCACGAGTTTGTCAAGTTTTTGGCCTTTGTGCATGCGGACGCCTATGGTCGCGGCCTGGGTATCGACGCGACGAGCCCGGCGTTTGGCCCGCTCACCTGCAACCCCGGCGTCATCCGCGTGGTGGATGGCCACATTGAGCAGGTCATCGACGTGCGTTTCCCCGACAGCACGAGCGCCGATACCATCTGCGAGCAGCTCGAGCCGCTCGTGGGCCGCTTTGGTGTGACGTATCGCGTGGGTCGTACCAAGGTGCCGTTCTCGGTCTCTGCTGACGATCCGGCCGTAAAGGCGCTGATTGACACTTATAACGAGTTTACGGGCAAGCACGCCGAGCCTTTTGCCATGGGCGGCGGCACGTACGCGCGCAACTTTGCCCGCGCCGTGTCGTTTGGCCCCGAGGAGACCGGCCTGGAGCTGCCCACATGGGGCGGCCAGATGCACGGTCCCAACGAGTGCGCCAACGAAGAGCAGCTCAAGCAAGCACTCAAGATCTATATTGTTGCGATCCTCCGTTTGAATGAATTAGAGCTTTAGGGTTTCGCGGTTTCCCAATCTAAGTTGCGGTGGAATAGTTCCTAGAATGGGCCATTTGATGGCCAAGCAGGAACTGTTTCACCGCAACTTTGTTTTTATTGGTGTAAAAGGTGCGCCATGTTCGGCGCTGGATTGTTATCCGTTTGTAAAGGCTGGGCCGCGCTTGCGGTAAGGGTCTATCAAATGGCCGTAAGAAACCGCAGATAAGGCGGTCGTCGCCCGATCGAGGCCGTATCTTTCCAAACAGCAAAGCGGGCAGGGTGCCCGCGAGTCGCATGTATGAAAGGAAGATCATGCTCGATCAGGCTTATTCTCGTCGTCAGTTCCTCGGCCTCGCTGGTGGTCTTGCCAGCATCGTCGGTCTCGGTCTCGTTGGGTGCGGCGGCTCAGGTGCCTCCGGTGCCGCCGACAAGGGTAGCGCCGCCGCTGCCGAGTCCGTCTCCGGCGAGGTGACCTACGACGGTGCCTCCTCGTTCCAGGCTCTCGTCGAGGCTGCTGCCGAGAAGTTCATGGATGCCAACCCCGACGTCTC
This sequence comes from uncultured Collinsella sp., assembly GCA_900556365.1. The sequence continues at coordinate 7,459 of USOG01000029.1, read as the reverse complement.
CATCTCCGGCTCGGGCAACGGTTCGGGCAAGGGTCTGACCGCTGTCGCCGCTGGCACCGTCACCATCGGTAACTCCGACGTCTTCGCCGAGACCAAGCTCGAGGCCGACCAGGTCAAGAATCTCGTCGACCACGAGGTCGCCGTCGTTGGCATGGGTCCCGTCGTCTCCAAGAACGTGACGGTCGACGACCTATCCCTCGGGCAGCTCAAGGGTATCTTCTCCGGTCAGATTACCAACTGGAAGGAGGTCGGCGGCGATGACGCCACCATCGTCGTCCTCAACCGCAAGGCCGGCTCCGGCACCCGCGCCACCTTCGAGGCCGCCGTCTTTGGCGACGAGACCGTCGACTTTAAGGGCGATGCCGAGCTCGACAAGTCCGGCGATGTCCAGACTCAGATGGCCAGCACCGACAACGCCATCTCCTACCTCGACTTCTCGCACTTCGATGACTCCAAGTTCAACGCCATCAAGGTCGAGGGCGTCGAGCCCAAGAGCAAGAACGTCACCGACGACTCCTTCAAGATCTGGGCGACCGAGCACATGTACTGCGCAAAGGACGCCGACGAGGCCACCACGGCCTTCCTGGAGTTCATGCTCTCCGACGACGTCCAGGGCAAGCTCGTTGAGGAGCAGGGCTTTATCCCCGTCTCTGCCATGAAGGTCGTCAAGGACGCCAGCGGCAAGGTCTCTGCTAAATAAGTAATCGCCCCCGGAAAGGTTTGCAATGGCAAAACAGCTGCCAAAGCGCGACCTTGAGAACGTGGGCCTGGGCGTCACGGGCGCGTGCGTAGCGCTCGTGACGCTTGTCGTTGCCGCGCTCGTTTTTATGGTCGCCCAAAAGGGCCTCTCGGCTTTTTTCAAGAACGGCGTTTCGGTTGTCGAGTTCTTTACCGGCACCAAGTGGGACCTGTCCAACACGGCCGAAAACGGCCTGCCCTACACCGGCGCCCTGCCCCTGATCGTCACCTCGTTTGCGGTCATGGTGCTCTCCACGCTTATCGCGCTGCCCATCGCTATCGGCTCTGCTATCTTTGCAGTCGAGATTCAGCCTAAGTTTGGTTCCAAGGTCTTTCAGCCGCTTATTGAGCTTTTGACCGGCATTCCCTCGGTCGTCTTTGGCCTGATCGGCTTTCACGTGGTCGTCGGTCTTATGAAGAGCGTTTTCCACGTGAGCACGGGCCTGGGCATCTTGCCCGGCGCCATCGTGCTGGCCGTCATGATCCTGCCGACCATGACCACGCTTTCGGTCGATGGCCTGCGCGCTGTGCCCGATAGCTACCGTCAGGGCTCGCTCGCGCTGGGCTACACCCGCTGGCAGACCATCTGGCACGTGGTGCTCAAGTCCGCCATGCCGTCGCTCATGACTGCGGTCATCCTGGGCATGACCCGCGCCTTTGGGGAGACGCTCGCCGTGCGCATGGTCATCGGCGGTATCGAGGCCATGCCGACGTCGCTGCTGTCGCCGGCTTCGACCATCACCACCACGCTCACCACGTCCATGGCGGTCTATGCCGAGGGCTCGGCCCAGGACGATGTTCTGTGGGCACTCGGCCTGCTGCTGATGGGCATGAGCCTCATCTTCATTCTGATCATCCATCTCATTGGCCGCAAGGGGGCGAAGGCTCGTGGCTAGCACGCGCATCCACATCGACGAGGCGAGACTCGGGCGTGTCCAAAAACAGGATCGCATCGCCACGGGCGTGCTGACGGCGATCGTCGCCATCGTCATGATCATCGTCATCTCCATGGTGGCCTATATCCTGTTCGAGGGCGTCTCGACGCTGTTCCAACCGGGTTTTCTCACGCAGCCGTCGCGCGCCAACGGTACCCAGGGTGGCGTGCTCTACCAGCTGTTCGACTCGTTCTACCTGCTGCTGATCACTCTGGTCATCTCGGTGCCCATCAGTCTGGGCGGAGCGGTCTTCCTGGTTGAGTACGCGCCGAACGGCCCTATCCGCGACATCGCCTCCACCGCCATCGAGACGCTGTCCTCGCTGCCTTCCATCGTCGTCGGCATGTTCGGCTTTCTGGTGTTCTCGGTGCAGCTGGGCTGGAAGTACTCCATCATCTCCGGCGCTGTCGCGCTCACCATGTTCAATATCCCCATCCTGGTGCGCGTGATCCAGCAGGCGCTCGAGGACGTGCCACAGGCCCAGCGCGATGCATGCCTGGCCATGGGCCTTACCCGCTGGGAGGCCACGCTGCACATCCTGATTCCCGAGGCCATGCCCGCCATCGTGACCGGCATCGTGCTTTCGGCCGGCCGTGTGTTTGGCGAGGCCGCAGCACTGCTCTTTACCTCGGGTATGAGCTCGCCGGTTCGCCTGAACTTCTTGAGCTTTAACCTGTCGAGCCCCACCTGCGCCTGGAACGTGTTCCGCCCTGGCGAGTCGCTCGCCGTGCATATCTACAAGATCTATGGCGAGGGCAGTCCCGAGGCACAGCAGATCGTTTGGGGCACCGCGGCGCTGCTGATGATTTGCGTGCTGCTGTTTAACGTAGTCGCCCGTATCGTGGGCAAGCAACTGGCAAGGAAGATGACGGCCGAATGAGCGAGATGAATGCAACGCCTGCAACCGAGGCGGCCACGTCCGAGACCCGGGACTTCCTGTCGAACGTGGGGGAGAGCGAGAAGCGTGTTCGTGTGAGCGGCAAGGCCGTGAGCGACGAGGTCGTGCTCTCCACCAAGGACGTCAACGTGTACTATGGCGACCACCATGCGCTGCACGACACGTCGCTCGACTTTCACAAGGGCGAGATTACGGCGCTCATCGGGCCTTCGGGCTGCGGTAAGTCGACCTTCTTGCGCAGCCTCAATCTTATGAATCGCGAGATTCGCGGCTGCCGCGTGGAGGGCGAGATCAACTACCGCGGGCGCAACGTGAACACCAGGACCGAGAACACGTACGAGCTGCGGCGCTCCATTGGCATGGTGTTCCAGCAGCCCAACCCATTCCGCAAGTCCATTCGCGACAACATCACGTTTGCGCTCAAGCGCCACGGCATCACCGACCGTGACGAGCTGGACCGCATGGTCGAGGAGAGCCTGCGCGGCGCGGCGCTGTGGGACGAGGTCAAGGACAAGCTCGACAAGAGCGCCTACGCGCTTTCGGGCGGCCAGCAGCAGCGTCTGTGCATTGCGCGCACGCTGGCGCTCAACCCCGACGTGATCTTGTTCGACGAGCCCTGCTCGGCGCTCGACCCCATCTCGACGCTGGCGATCGAGGACCTCATGTCATCGATCGTTGCCGACCGCGCCATCGTCATCGTGACGCATAACATGGAGCAGGCGTCGCGTGTGTCCAACCGCACGGCGTTCTTCTACATGGGCGATATGGTCGAGTGCGACGAGACTGACGAGATTTTCCAACGGCCCAAGGATAAGCGGCTGAATAATTACCTCACCGGCATGTTCTCCTAGTCCGGGACATGCTTGAGGCCCGAGGCGGCCACGGTTGCCGCGGGACTGATTGGAGAGGCGGGTCATCTCTTGCGGGAGATGGCCCGCCTTTTTGCTCTGCGACCGAAACGACCACCACAAAGGGGACAGGCGCCTTCGTGGTGGTTTGGGGTGAGGCTCGCTGCTATCATGGACAACGTTGAATTTCTACGAAGGAGCAGGGCATATGGCGATTCTTTTGGGATGCGATTCCGTCAGCCTAGAGTTTCCCACCAAGCATATTTTCGATAGCGTTACGCTCGGCGTGGGCGAGGGCGACCGTATTGGTATTGTCGGTAAAAACGGCGACGGTAAGTCGACGCTGCTGAGCGTGCTCGCCGGCACGTTGGAGCCCGACGACGGCCGCGTGACGCACCGCCGCGACACGACAATCGGTCTGCTCGGCCAAAAGGACAACCTGGCCGATACTGATACCGTGCATCATGCCGTTGTGGGTGACGCCCCCGAGTACAAGTGGGCGTCGAGTCCGCGTACGCGCCAGATTCTGGCTGGCCTTATTAGCGATGTGCCCTGGGAGGGCACGGTGGGCGAGCTTTCGGGCGGTCAGCGCCGTCGCGTGGACCTCGCGCGCCTGCTGATCGGCGACTATGACGTGCTCATGCTCGACGAGCCTACCAACCACCTGGACATGCGCACCATCAACTGGCTCGCGCGTCACTTAAAGGCCCGCTGGCAGCGCGGTCAGGGCGCCATGCTCGTGGTCACGCACGACCGCTGGTTCTTGGACGAGGTCTGTACCAGTATGTGGGAGGTCCACGACGGCCAGGTCGATCCCTTCGAGGGCGGTTACTCCGCATATATCCTGCAGCGCGTGGAGCGCGACCGCATGGCCGCGGTTACCGAGGAGCGCCGTCGCAACATGGCACGCAAGGAGCTCGCGTGGCTGAGCCGCGGCGCCCAGGCGCGTTCCACCAAGCCCAAGTTTCGCGTTGATGCCGCTCGCGAGCTGATTGCCGACGTGCCGCCCGTGCGTGACGAGCTGGAGCTCAAGCGCCTCGCCGTGAGTCGCCTAGGCAAGCAGGTTATCGACGTGGTCGACGTGGACGCCGGCTATGCGGATACCGATGGTGCGCCCAAGCAGGTGCTCTCCGATGTGACCTGGCTCATCGGTGCGGGCGACCGCTACGGTCTTTTGGGCGAGAACGGCGCCGGCAAGTCGACGCTGCTCGATGTGATCCAGGGCAAGATTGAGCCCACGCGCGGCCGCGTGAAGATTGGCCAGACAGTGCGCTTTGGCGTGCTGTCGCAGCAGCTCGAGGAGCTCGAACCCTACATGGGCGACACGATCCGCGAGGTGCTCGGCAACTATAAGAAGTACTATGTCATCGACGGCAAGGAGACCTCGCCCGAGAAGCTCTGCGAGCGTCTGGGCTTTACGACGCAGCAGCTCTGGAGCCGCATCGGCGATCTTTCGGGCGGCCAGCGCCGTCGCCTGTCGCTGTTGCTGACGATTCTGGACGAGCCCAACGTGCTCATCCTGGACGAGCCCGGTAACGACCTGGATACCGACATGCTCGCGATTGTCGAGGACTTGCTCGACGGCTGGCCCGGCACGCTGATCCTGGTGACGCACGACCGCTTTTTGATGGAGCGCGTGACCGACCAGCAGTGGGCGCTGCTCGACGGCCACCTGACGCATATGCCCGGCGGCGTCGACCAGTACCTGCGCCTGTGCAACGCCACCGCCGAGGGCGAGCCCGTGGGTGCGCCGAGCGCCAAGACCGGCACGTTTGACACCGGTGCCGCGGCGGCTGCGGCCGAAAAGCCCAAGTCGAGTGGCCAGCCCAATGGCCTTTCCAACGCCGAGCGCCAGAAGCTCCGCCGCGAGGTGAGCTCGCTCGAGCGCAAGATGGAGACGCAGCGCGCCCGCGTGGAGGAGGCCGAGGCCGCGATGGCCCAGGTCGACCCCACCAACTACACGGCGCTGGGCGAGCAGCAGGCAAAGATCGACGAGGCTCACGCCGCCATGGACGAGCTGGAGATGGCGTGGCTCGAGGCGAGCGAGAAGCTCGAGGGCGAGGAGTAGGCGAGGATGATCAAGGCCGCGTTTTTCGATATCGACGGCACGTTGCTGAGCTTTAAGACTCATCGGATTCCGTCGTCGGCGCAGCAGGTGCTCGACAGCTTTCGCGAGCAGGGGATTGCGTGCGTGATCGCCACGGGTCGCCCGACCTACCAGATGCCGGACTGGCTGTTCGACCTGGGCTGGGATGCGTACATTACGCTCTCGGGCCAGCACTGCTTTGATGCCGAGGGCGTTTACCGTAGCTGTCCGATTGATCCGGACGACGTTGCGGTGATCGTGGGCCAGGTGGCACAGGGGCGCTACGACTCGCTGTGCATGCAGGGCGAGAACTCGTTTGTGAACCGCCTCTCCGAGCGCGTGGTGACGGCCGGCAGCAACGCGGGAATCGTCTACCACGAGGAGCCGTTTGAGCACGCCTTCGATGCGCCGGTCTACCAGTTTTGCGCCTTTGTGGACCCGGTTGACGAGCATATCGTGACCGATGCCGTGTCGCATTCGCTCACTACGCGCTGGTGCGATCTGTTCTGCGATATTATTCCGGCGAACGGTGGCAAGGACCTGGGCGTGGCGGCGACGCTGGATCGCCTGGGCATCGATGCGAGCGAGGCGATCGCCTTTGGCGACGGCGAGAACGACCTGTTGATGTTTTCCGCCGTGGGCACAAGTGTGGCCATGGGCAACGCACAGGACACGGTGAAAGCCGCGGCGACCTACGTGACGACTGCCGTGGACGACGACGGAATTTACAACGCCGCCAAGCACTTTGACCTGCTATAGCTGCGGCTTGGCACTTAGGGACGTTTCTTTTCTGCCGACAGTTGGGGACATTCCTTGTACGTTGCGTGCCGTGTCGCTCTGCTTGCCCCGCACATTTTGTGAAACACGGTTAACTTTTTAAACAACGTAGTAAGACATGGGCAACTTTTGCGGTAAAGTAAGCCAAGGAAAGTATCCAAAGGCTAACTAACAATCATCGCGAAAGGCGGCCCATGGCCCTACGTGAATCTGGAGAAGACTATCTCGAATCTATTTACGTGCTCTCGGAGCGCCAAGGCACGGTGCGCTCAATCGACGTCGCCGAATACTTGGGCGTGACCAAGGCGAGCGTCTCTAAAGCCATGGCGACGCTGGAGAGCAGCGGTTATGTCGAAATGGGCAAGCGCGACGTTCATCTGACGGAGCGTGGTCTGGAGGTCGCTCGCCAAATGTGGGAGCGCCACTGCTTTTTCGTGCGGTTGCTCGAGGAAGCCGGTGTTTCGGCGGATGTCGCGTCGCAAGAGGGTTGCCACATGGAGCACTGCCTGAGTGAGGAAAGCTTTGAGAAGCTAAGATCGATGCTGGGACGGGACAGCGACCGGGACCAGTAACCCCACCAACTAAGTCCAACTCAGACAAGGAACCCCGCCAGCAAGCGATGCCCAAGAACCACCAGCAACGTCACCGCAGGCCGGGGCCGGGCTTGGTTTTGAAAACATTCCGCAGCGCGAGGCCCGCCTTTCCGTTGCTCCGCAGGAGCAGGAAAGGCGGGCCTCATGCGCGAGGACGTTTTCAAAACCAAGCCCGGCCCTGGCCGGAGGGATCACGAGTGCTACAGGTTCTTGACACCCATCGCGCGCATGGCGTTCAGGATGGCGATGATTGCCACGCCTACGTCGCCAAAGACCGCAAGCCACATGTTGGCGATGCCGAGCGCCGCAAGCACCAAAATCAGCAGCTTAATACCCAGCGCGAAGATGATATTCTGCCAGACAATCGACATGGTCTTGCGTGCCACGCGGATCGCGCGGGAAATGTTGGACGGCTTGTCGTCCATGAGCACCACGTCGGCGGCCTCAATCGCGGCGTCGGACCCCATGGCGCCCATGGCAATGCCCACGTCGGCACGGGTGAGCACAGGCGCATCGTTGATGCCGTCGCCGACAAAGGCGAGCTTGCCCTTGCCGCTTTCGGCCGCGAGCAGCGCTTCAACACG
>USOG01000028.1 GCA_900556365.1 uncultured Collinsella sp. | reverse complement strand
CCTCGATGATATTGGCATAAAACCCGTCGCCATGGCATGCTTTACCAGCATGACGACAGTCATCAGGCTTTCGAAAAAGCTCGGCTACCGTGGCTACCGCGAAATGATGTACGATCTCAAGCACCTTCAGCATGTCTCCCGCGAAATGAATCAATCACTCAAAGACAGTAGCGTCCACTTCGTATGCCACACCGGAGATGTAGACGTATTCATCGCCGCACTGCATCGCAACAGAATGATCGGAGTAAACGGAGAGGGCTTCTCACGCATCGTTGCGCAGTACATGGCGACCAAGCTCGTTGGACTTGGCTTTTTGGCCGTCATACAGGACTTCCTAGAAACCGATCAGTTTGTCGAATCCAACCGAAATACGCTCAGCTGCATGATGCTCATATCCAAATCGGGCCAGACAGAAGCCATCCTGGAAACCGCAAGGGCATGCCACGACGCGGGCATTACGACCCTCGCGTTTACCGGCAACGAAGACAGCGAGCTCGCCAAGACGGCAGACGCGATCTTTACGATACATGACGATCACCCAATGGATCTTAAGAACGTTAAGCCTAACTGCTTTACCGGAAGTTGTATTCTCGCATTCGAAGAACTATTGAGTATCTGCCTTGACAATCTAAAACAAGAAGGCTTGGCTCCCTAAATCATGCGATAGGAAGCCAAGCCCTGGAATTGCGCTATGCAATTGAAAGCCACTTGCGCGTTTTACTCGTCACCGAGAACTTCGTGCACCTCAGAAGCGACTTCGCCGACACGAGGACCGTAAATGACCTGGATTGCCTTGTCGCTCAGGCGGATAACGCCCATAGCTTCAAGATTCTTGGTGAACACCTCGTCGTCTGCAACCTTAGAACCATCCTTGACAATCACGCGAAGACGTGAGATGCAGTTGTCAAGATCATCAATGTTGTCGGCTCCACCAAGCGCTTCGACAATGCCAACAGCAAGCGCGCTGTCCTTGGTCGCACGGCCCTGGACTGCCTTCTCGGGAGTGCTATCAGACTCGCCCTTTGCCTCAGCGGCCTTTGCCTCGAACTCAGCTCTGCTGTTGATCAACTCAATATCGTCACCATCGTCTCGACCGGGCGTCTTGATATCGAACTTAGTAATAAAGAACCGGAAGAGGAAGAAAGCTGCCAAGAAAAAGGCGGGGAGCAGAATAAGGTACGGAAGCAGATTAAGCTTCTCGGGGCGGAATAAGAATGGGATCAGGTCCTTGATATTTCCCTGGTACACCGAAACGCCCATTGCCTCCGAGAGAACTTCACCCAGTCCGGAAAGCGGAGCGTAAACGCCAAAGTAGAGCCAGGGGGCGGCAAACAGGAACGTAAAGAGAATAGGCTCCGTAACGCCAAAGAAAACAGTCGAAATCACTGTGGGGATTAAAAGACCAGCAACCTTCTTGCGGTTCTGGGGCTTGGCACAAGACCACATAGCAAGGGCGATGCCCGGGAACAACGCGTAATCGTTAATGCCATAGCCAGCCATGAAGGCCCTAACCAAGAGCTTGTCACTGCTGGGAGAAGCGAGCTGTGCAAGCTGAATGGCGCTATTGCCCACCACGCGCGTTCCATCGACGACCATGGAGCCGCCAAGCTCAGTCCAATACATGGGCGTCTCGAGCAGCGGATGCAAGCCAAACGGCACAAGGCTCTCGAGCACCCAGCGATAGACAAACGTACCGACCAGACCGGAGCCTTTCACGAACGTCGCAATACCCGAGAAGCATCCACCGATGACGGGCCAGACGAAGTACATGATGCCGCCCAGGATGCCACCGGCGACCAGCGATACAATGGGGACCGTTCGACTGCCCGCAAAAAACGCCAGCGCCGTTGGAAGCTTGGTCTTGTAAAAACGGCCGGTGATCCAAGCGACCAGGCAGCCCACGATAATGCCGCCAAAGACACCAGAGCTGTAGCCAAAAAAGCCGAGCGAGGTAGTGTAGAGTGCGGACTGCTCACTCGCCTGAATGGACGTAAGGCCGACCTTCTGAAGAGCTTCCACCGTTGTATTGTCGGCAGCCAAGCCAGCTGCTCCAAGCAGAATCTCAACCGTCTTGAGCATGGTGAGATAGCAGACAAGGGCGGAAAAGGCAGCCCAGCCCTTCTCTTTGCGAGACAAGGAGAAGGCGCAGCCGACGGCAAACAAAACACCGAGGTTTCCAATGATTACCTCGCCGAGACCCTTAAATACCGAGAAGAACGTAAAGAGCGGCGAAGCGGCATACCAGTCCCAATTAACGCCAAGGGACACAAGGGTCAGTTCGGTCGTAAAAACGCTACCGATACCCAAAAAGAGACCGGAAATGGCAATGAGCGTAATCGGAACGAGCATTGCCTTTCCGAACGATTGGAATTTTTCTTTCATCAATTCCCTCCTCAATGAGCCTCTATAAACGACTATTGCAGCCCACGTCCCCACACAGGCGAAACGGAAGACATGTTCGGCAATAGACACAAAGTGATTGTAGAAAGGGGCACACAAAATGCGCATCGGCATCGCGTAATGCGGTTAAATCGACCGACGATTGCAAGTATTTACGAATCCGTAAACGGCAGCAAATAGGCAGCGAACGGCAATCTGCAGCGTAGGACAGTCCCCGCAGTTCAACAATTGTCGGTATTTTTACTCATATTTATTGAATTCTTGCTCGCCCAAAAGTGCGGAGCATCAACGCGCCCTTAAGCCAACCCCAGCAATATGCCCGCCGAATGCACGACAAACGCCACGATCCAGGCGACCGCCACCTGAAACGCGAACACCGCCACAGCATAGCGTCCGCCCAGCTCGCTCTTGACGGCGCCGATGGACGCCACGCAGGGCGGGTACAGCAGTGTAAAGACCAGGAACACGTAGGCAGTAAACGGCGAAAACATGGTCGACAGTGCCGCAGGCGAGGTCGCGCCCAAAAGCACCGTGAGTGTCGATATGACGCTCTCCTTGGCAATAAGTCCCGTGACGAGTGCCGTCGAGGCGCGCCAGTCGCCAAAGCCGAGCGGGGCCAACACCGGCGCGATGATGCTACCCAGACCGGCAAGCAGGCTTTGCGACTGGTCGGCGACCACGTTAAAGCGGATATCGAACGTCTGCAGGAACCAGATGACCACGGTAGCGGCAAAGATAATGGTAAAGGCCTTGGTAATAAAGTCTTTGGCCTTATCCCATGCCAGCATCACCGTCGTCTTGACGCTCGGCAGGCGGTAATTGGGAAGCTCCATGATAAACGGCACCGGGTCGCCCTTAAATGCCGTGCGGTTGAGCACCAAAGCCGCGATGCAACCGACCGCGATACCAATCAGATAGAGCGAGACCATGGCGGGAACTGTCGCCTGCGGGAAAAACGCCCCGCACAGCAGACCGTAGACCGGCAACTTGGCCGAGCAGCTCATGAACGGCGTGAGCATGACCGTCATCTTGCGGTCGTGCTCGGATGGGAGCGTACGGGTCGACATGATAGCCGGCACGGTGCAGCCAAAACCGACGAGCATGGGCACAAAGCTGCGGCCTGACAGACCAAAGCGACGCAGTACCTTATCCATGACAAAGGCCACGCGCGCCATGTAACCCGAGTCTTCCAAAATGGAGAGGAACAAGAAGAGCACGACGATAAGCGGCAGGAAGGTCAACACACTGCCCACGCCCGTGAGCACGCCGTCGACGGCCAGCGAGCGTACCACGTCGTTGGTGCCGAACGCCTTGAGCCCCGCGTCGGCCGAAGCGATGATGGCAGCGATGCCGTCCTCCATGAGTCCCTGCAACGCCGCGCCGATCACGCCAAACGTCAGCCAAAAGACGAGGCCCATGATCAACAGAAACGCCGGAATGGCCGTATAGCGACCCGTCAGAATGCGGTCGATTTTGACAGAGCGCACGTGTTCGCGGCTTTCGTGCGGCTTGACGACGCAGCGCCCGCACACATCGCCGATAAAGCTAAAGCGCATGTCCGCCAGCGCAGACAGGCGGTCAGTGCCGGCCTCGCCCTCCATCTGGGTGATGATGTGCTCGATAGCGTCGAGCTCGTTGCGATCCAGGTGAAGCGCCTCGGTCACCAGCTCGTCGCCCTCGACCAGCTTGGTCGCCGCAAAGCGCACCGGGATGTGCGCCGTCACGGCATGGTCCTCGATCAGGTTAGCAATGCCGTGAATGCAGCGATGCAGTGCACCGCCGTCCGGACCGTCGGGCGCGCAAAAGTCCAGGCGGCCGGGACGCTCGCGGAACCGTGCCACGTGCAGGGCGTGGTCCACCAGCTCGCCGATGCCCTCGTTGCGGGCAGCGCTAATGGGGACAACAGGCACGCCCATCAGGCTCTCGAGCAAGTTGACGTCTACGGCGCCGCCGTTGGCGGTCACCTCGTCCATCATGTTGAGCGCGATGACCATAGGACGGTCGAGCTCCATGAGCTGCAGTGTCAGGTACAGATTACGCTCGATATTGGTAGCGTCAATGATGTCGATGATGGCGTCCGGACGCTCGTCGAGGATGAACTGACGGCTCACGACCTCTTCGCCTGTGTACGGCGACAGGGAGTAAATGCCAGGCAGGTCGGTAACGCTCGCCTCGGGATGGTTGCGGATGGTGCCATCTTTGCGGTCGACCGTCACGCCGGGAAAGTTACCGACGTGCTGGTTGGAGCCCGTCAGCTGGTTGAATAACGTGGTCTTGCCGCAGTTTTGGTTGCCGGCGAGGGCAAAGTGCAGCGGCGCGCCCTCGGGCACGGCCGTCTTTGCCGCACGGGGCGAATACGTCCCCTCGCCCAGAGCCGGATGCTCCGTCGTGCCGATTGCGGCGTTAGCGCGCGGACCCGTATCGGTGTCGTGAATACCCACGAGCTCGATGCGAGCGGCATCGTCCTTACGCAGTGTCAACTCGTAGCCACGCAGGCGGATCTCGAGCGGGTCACCCATGGGGGCGTACTTCATCATGGTGACTTCGGTGCCCGGCGTTAGACCCATGTCCAAAATATGCTGTCGGAGTGCCTGATCGTCCGATGCCACCGATGCGACAACGGCGTCCTTTCCAATCTCGAGTGTATCGAGCTTCACGTCCGTGTTCCTCCCCCGGCGCCCACAGGGCGTTGTATTTATGTTCACCATGGCTAACCGTTTGCCATGGCTAACCAAGTTTAACCATGCATGATAGCGCGAACACGCAACGATGTTCAATCGACAGATCGGTGCAGGGTGGGGATTCTGGGCCATTGCTTCCCAGACGGGCCTGCTGCGGAAACCGAATCCCACTCCGGAACACCTAAACGGGATGGGCTTTCCGTTTGAGGCATCTAGCGGAAACTGCAGCCCGGAATCGGCGCTCAGACTGGGATGCAATTTCCCAATGGGGCCCTCGGGGAAACTGCGGCCCGGAATCTGCTCTCGAAACGGGACGCGGTTTCCCCGAGGACCGAAACAGCCGCCCGCCCCTCGACAAAATAATCCGTTCCCTCCGTCGCATGCGGAACGTCCAAGGAGTGTCCCAGGGTGCCGGCACAATAGGAACGTCCCCAGCTGCCGGCAGCATTTCGCCGCAACAGCAAAAGCCCGCGCTGGCAACAAATGTCACCTGCGCGGGCTTGGTGGGCGCTCACAAAGGCACGTTACAGAGGCCCACGTCAGTTATGGATTACCGAACAGCACCGGCACGCGATGCCTCCGTCGGCTTACCAAGCGATGAAGCTTGCCGCAGTCTTAGACTATCGGCGCAATGCCGGCAAAGTGCAGATACAGCGAAATGATTGCCACGACAATGACCACCGCTGCGATCAGCTTGTCGTGCAGATGCGGAAGCACCGGTTTACCGCGGCCTCGCTCGCCCAGCATATAAACGGGAATGGCCGGAGCAAAAAGAATCGTCGTGATCATAACGCCCTGAAGACCCGTCGACCACACCAGGAACAATGTGTAGACGAAGCCGAGCGTACCGAAGAAGCGGGCTTTGCCGACGCTGGGCGCATGCGGCCCGTCCAGATACTCGTTCTTCCAGCCAATCACCATGTAATAGGCAGCCGAGCAGACATACGGAACCAGAATCGTGTTGACTGCGCAGCTATAGAAGAACTGGTAGGTGCTCGCCGCCACATACGACACGATCAAGAAGAGCTGCGTGATGCCGGAGCTCACGAGAACCGTTACCACCGGGGCGTCGTGCTTGTTCGTCTTGGCAAACGCCAGAGGGAAGGATCCCTGGCGCGCTGCCTCGAACGGCGTCTCGGACGCAATGATGACATAGCCCAGCAGCGCGCCGACCAACGAAAGGATAACGCCAAGGTTTACGATGGCAGCACCAACCGGACCGATTGCGCACTCGAGAATTCCCGCCATGGAGGGCGTTGCAAGCTGTGCCATCTCCTCGCGCGGCATAATGCCGAGCGACAGCATCGAGATGATCAGATACAGCGTGAATACAGCCGCAAATCCGAGCGCCGTCGAGCGGCCGACGTCACGCACGTACTTTGCACGGCCCGAGATAACGACAGCGCCCTCGATGCCCGTGAAGACCCAGACAAGGGCGATCATGGTCGAGACAACCTGCTCGCCAAAGCCAGGACCAGCCGGATCTCCCCAGAAGTTGTCCATAAAGATATCGACGTTGAACTTACCCAGGAGCACGATACTCAGCACAAAGAGCCCCAGCGGCACCAGCTTCGCCAACGTGACGATTGTGTTAATGCCCGCAGCCTCCTTAACGCCACGAAGCACAAGGGCGGTAAGGAACCACAAAAACACGCTGGCGCAGACGATGGAAAGCAGGTTGTTACCCGCGCCAAACGCAGGGAAGAAATAGCCCAGCGCGCTAAACAGCAAGAGCGCAAAGCTCACGTTGGAAAGACATGCGCTGATCCAGTAGCCCCAAGCGGAGTTGAATCCAATGTAATCGCCAAAACCGGCCGCAGCGTATGCATAGATGCCGCCGGTCAGGTCGGGACGGGCCTGAGACAAACCGTTGAACACCATCATCAACGCAAAGACGCCAATAAAGCAAATTCCCCACGAGACGATAACCGCACCGGTATTTGCCCCGCCTGCTGCCATATCGCCGGCAAGCGAAAAGATGCCGCCACAAATACTGGCGGTAATGACCATCATGGTCAGACGAAAGAGATCGAGGCCATTAGGGTCGATAATCTCTTCATTTTGAGCTATAGAGGCCATTGTATGTGCACCCCCTTCATCATGTGATCGAACGAAAGATGGCCCGGACGTCCCGAATCGGGTGCCGGGCCATCGGTCAAGCGATCATCAGACTGTTACAGCTATCGCGTTAGAAGCGCAGCGACAGGCAAGAAAGGCCGCCGTCGACCTTGCGGTACTCGGAGGTGTCAACGACGAGTGTCTTGTAGCCCAGATCCTGCACGGCCTTGAGCACAGTCGGATAGCCCTCGGCAACGATGACCGTACCGTTGACCCAGATGCAGTTGGCGCCGTACGCTTCGTCCTCGGGCACGACGATCTTGTTGTACTGGGCAAAGTCAGGCTTATCGATGAACTCACCAGAGACGAGCATGTTGTTGTCCTCGATGTAGTTAACGCCCGTCTTGAGGTGCAGGACCTCCTCCAGCGGAACCTCAGAACCCTCGAGGCCCCAGCCCTCGAGAATCTCACAGAACTGGCGGATGCCCTCTTCGTTGGTACGAGCGGAGCGACCGACGTAGAAATGGTCACCGACCATCATGACGTCGCCGCCGTCGAGCGTGCCCGGAGAAACGATGTGCTTGACATGCTCGTCGTCAAAGAAGCGACGGACGGCCGGCTCGATCTCGTCCTTCTCGCCGTTGCGGCTATCGGCGCCGGGGTTGGTAATGATGGCGCCGCAGCGAGTGATAACGGCCGGATCTTCGACGAAGCAGCTATCGGGATACTGCTCGAGTGCCGGCAGCACCGACACGTCAACGCCGCACTGCTCGAGCGCATGCTCGTAATCGTAGTGCTCCTCGATGGCGCGCTCGTAGATGGGCTGGCCAAGCTCGGGGGCACTCGTGATGCCATTGCTCAGGGACTTGCCGGGGCGGCGGATGATGACGTGGCTGAACTTGGTCATGATGATCCTCCTTGGATCTCTTAGCAGAGAGCGGGACTTCTTCGTGCCCGCCTTCCTTTCGATGGCTTTATCTTAGGGCGGTTTTCCTGTTTTGTATATTGTATACAATCCCGAACGGTAGGTATTCTTCGGTAAGCGTATTCTTATGTATCGGCGCAAAGTAGCATGATTTAGCTGGTCGTTCTATAATTCAACTGAGCTATTCAAGTGAAACGTATTTGCTTTTAGAAATATACCGTTAAGGAACATAGGCTCATGGAAACGCTCAGAAGGCCCCTGAAAGACCACGTATACGACTATATTTCGAGCCGTATTGACGCCGGCGAGTTGTCCGCCGGCGACCGGTTGAGCGAGCAAGCGATCTGCGATGCCATGGGCGTGTCGCGCACGCCGGTTCGCGAGGCGCTCATCCAGCTGGCAAGCGATGGCTACCTGGACAATCTCCCCCGCCGCGGATTCCGCGTCCGTGGGTTCGATCAGCAAAACGCCGTTGAAGTCTTTGAGATTATGGGGCCGCTCGACGGGCAGGCCGCATATCTCGCCTGTCCGAACCTAACCGACGATGACATTACGCAGCTTAAATTTCTCGTCGGCTCCATGGGCCTCGCGATCCAAGGCGGTCTCATCCGAAAGTACGACGACATTCAGCGAGACTTTCATCTGACGTACTTCAACCGCTGCGGCAACGACCGTCTGCGCGATATGATCTCACAGCTCGAGCGCTGCTTTATCAAGCGCGATTACGAGACTGTCGATCAGGAGACGGCGTGCAAACTGCTCAATAAAGCCAACAGCGAACATGCTCATATTCTTGAGTTGTTCGAAGCACGAGATGCGACGGGCGTGCGCGACTACGTTCGTGATGTCCATTGGAACACAGAAAACGCCCAGTTCACCGTCTGGTAGGAAAGCAACAAGGGACGACGTCGGTCTTAAACCTTGGCGCCAGCACCGCCCAAACTGATCCGTTTTCCTCCGTCCCCGAGGGGTCATTCTTTTGGCAGCCAAGACAACGCCGATATTTTGACGCCGACAGCAAAAGCCCGCCAGAGCAAGCAAGGTGCCTTGAGGCAAGGCGGCATAGACCTTCTGGTCATGCCGCCGAAGTTGAAAGGCAGATTGCCGCTCTGGCGGGCTTGCAGCGTCAAGTGGTTACGGCGTTTGGTAAAACGCCGTAACTAAAACCCGTGGCGCTCCAGGAAGCGGAAGGCTAGGCGAATCCAGGGGCGGACTGCCACCTGCTTGTCCTCGTTGTCGACCGCGGTGTTGGCATTGCCGAGCGAAAGGCCGTGACCACCCTGGTCGAAGACGTGCATCTCGCAAGCGACGCCCTCCTCGGCCATGCGCTGCGCAAACGGGTAGACCTGCGCGATCGGCGCCGTCTTGTCGTCGGACACGCCCCACACAAAGGTCGGTGGCATCTGACGCGAAACATGCGTGGTGGGGCAGATGTCGGCCAGGTGCTCGTCAGTTGCCTCGCCGCCCGTCACCATCGACAGGTAGTCGTTGAGCAAATCGCGCCCCGTCTTGCCGCCCGTCTTGGGCACGCGCAAGTCAATGCGCGGATCGCGCGTCTGCATGTCGCGCACATAGGCAAGGTCGAGCAGCGGATAGCCCAGCACCACGGCATCGGGACGAATATCGTCCGGACGCGCCCCTGCCAGGCCCGCGAAGGGACCAGTCTTCCATTGCGTTGCCAGCGAAGCGCAGATCATGCCGCCTGCCGAGAAGCCCACGACGCACACGCGCTTGGGATCGACATGCCACTCGTCGGCGTTGGCGCGCACCGTGGCGACCATCTTGGCAAGGTCTGCCTGCGGGTGCGGAAAGCTCACATCGCCCGTGCCACTCGTCACATAGTTGAGCACAAAGGCCTGGTAGCCGCGGTCCAAAAACGCAAACGCCACCGGGTCCTGCTCGTGCGGAGCGATATGCGTAAACCCGCCTCCGCCGCAGATAATCACCGCGGGGCGGCGACCATTGGGTTTGTCGGGGAGCGGCTCGGCACCCAAATACGTAAACGTCGCCGGATATTCCTCGGTCGGCTCCTCGCCCCACAGCGCATGGTTCTCGACAATCATATGTGCTCCCTTCGCGCAAATTATGCGCCCTTGTTTTTCGCCTTCAAGCGTACCCCACTTGAACCCGTGGCGCAGAAACACTCCGGCAATAAGTTTCCCTTCAACTGATATATCACATAATCCCAGTTCAGAGGTATCGTTGAGCAGCGTAGAATAGGGGCGTTGACCAAGCCGCGAAACACATGTGAAACGTTTCCGGCAAACCAAACGCGCGATATGCGCCTATTTAAGTTGGAGGCAACTATGGGTCTGCTCGATTCGCTTAAGTCCACCTTCACCTCGACCGGCGAGGCGTCCGTTCCGCCCGCAGCAAGCTTCGCTACCCGCGAAGGCGTCATCTACGCCCCCGTCAACGGCGTGCTCGTCAACCTGGACGAGGTTCCCGACGAGACGATCGCCTCGGGCATGCTTGGCCAGGGCTATGGCATCGAGCCCATTACCGGCACCATCTATGCGCCCGCCAACGGCCGCATCGGCGCCACCACTGTCACCAACCACTCCATTGGCATGATCACCGAGGACGGCCTGCGTGTGTTCATCCATGTCGGCCTGGGCACCGTGGAAATGAACGGCAAGGGTTTTGCCCGCTTTGTCGAGATGGGCGATGTGGTCAAGGCAGGCCAGCCGCTCATCAGCTTCGACCGCGAGGCCATTAAGGCCGCTGGTCACGAGGACATCGTGACCGTCATCGTCTCCGAGCTCGATCGTCTTAAGAGCATCGACCATGTCGGCGAGTCTGGAACGCTTATCGGCGGCAACCCGCTCGTCAAGCTTGGCGACCCGCTGCTGGTTGCAAAGACCAAGTAGCCAGGCCCCGCGCCACACAGCCAAAAGGCACCTCGTCAAGCGCCCGCGACCATTTGGCCGCGGGCGCTTTTCGTTTGAAAAACCATCCCGCCAATGCCTTATCTGTATAGCCCAAATGAGCCGAGCTGCTAGAATATCGAACTGTATGGATAACTATCATTCAACCGTTATGGGAGGATACGTGAACCGCACCAAAATCGCGCAGCTCTATGCCGATGCCGAGTCGCTCGGCGGCCAGACCGTCACCGTCGCCGGCTGGGTCAAGTCCGTCCGCGACATGAAGAACTTTGGCTTTGTTACGCTCAACGACGGCAGCTGCTTCCGCGACCTGCAGGTCGTCATGAACCGCGAGGCACTCGACAACTACGACGAGATCGCCCATCAAAACGTCTCGGCCGCACTCATTTGCACCGGCACCGTCAAGCTGACCCCCGATGCGCCCCAGCCTTTCGAGCTTTCTGCCACCTCCATCGAGGTCGAGGGCACGAGCGCCCCGGATTACCCGCTGCAGAAGAAGCGCGCAACCGTCGAGTTCCTGCGCACCCAGCAGCACCTGCGCCCGCGCACCAACCTGTTCCGCGCCGTGTTCCGCATCCGCTCTGTCGCGGCTGCCGCCATCCACCGCTTCTTCCAGGAGCAGGGCTTTGTCTACGTCAACACCCCCATCATCACCACGAGTGACTGCGAGGGCGCCGGCGAGATGTTCCGCGTGACCACGCTCGACCCCAAAAATCCGCCCCTCACCGAGTCCGGCGAGGTCGACTGGAGCCAGGACTTCTTTGGCAAGCATGCAAGCCTCACCGTGTCCGGCCAGCTCAACGCCGAGAACTTTGCCATGGCCTTTGGCGACGTGTACACCTTTGGCCCCACCTTCCGTGCCGAGAACTCCAACACCACGCGCCACGCCGCCGAGTTTTGGATGATCGAGCCCGAGATGGCCTTCGCCGACCTCAACGACTACATGGACAACGCCGAGGCCATGCTCAAGTACGTCCTTAAGGACGTTATGGCCACCTGCCCCGACGAGCTCAATATGCTCAACAAGTTTGTGGACAAGGGTCTGCTCGAGCGCCTGGACCATGTCGCCAACTCCGACTTCGCCCGCGTCACCTATACCGAGGCCGTCGAAATCCTGGAGCAGGCCGTCGCCGCCGGTCACAAGTTTGACTATCCCGTCAGCTGGGGCATCGACCTGCAAACCGAGCACGAGCGTTTCCTGACCGAGGAGCACTTTAAGCGCCCGACCTTCGTAAC
>USOG01000027.1 GCA_900556365.1 uncultured Collinsella sp. | reverse complement strand
TCTTGGCGATTTCCTCGGTCATCAGCTGCTGCATGTCTTCCTCCGTTCCGGGCAACCTGCCCTCAACATCTCGCCCCTGCGGGCAAAGCCGAATGGCGACGCCGCGCGTCGTCGTCGGCTTTGCTCCCTGCAAAGCCATGCCGGAGCGAAGGCCTGTCAAGGTCCTCCATGACGGCCTCCACCAACCGGAGCGGAGCGGAGGTTTGTGCGGGGCCTCATGGAGCGGCCTTTACAGGGCGCAGCGGAGGCATCACCCGGCCACGGAGCCGTGGCCGCCGTCGGCGGATGCCGTAAAACGTAAAACGCTGTTTATGCTGGCCCGGACACCACCTGCTATCATCGCCTTTCTCGCACAGAGAGGATTGTTTCGGCATGGAAGAACGTCATGTCACGACGGGGGACGGGCCGAGCGAAGCCGCCCAGCGGCTCATGGACGGTATCGGGGTATTCTCCGAGATCGAGGATTATGGCAGAAGGATTGAAGTCCTCGCCGAGGCCATGTCGGTCGGGATCAGGATCGCGGACTACGAACTGCCGCGGCATGCGGTGCGCTCCTCGCGGCGACGAGGAACCGGAGCGAGTGGACCGGAGCTTGGCTCTAGCCGACGTCACCCTCTGCGTTCCGCATGACGACCCAACCCGCGTTCACCGGACGCGCGTGTCGGCAGGCGGTGCGGAAACGTCGTTCTTCGAGCGGGTGTTCTCGAACGCCCAGACCCACCATCGCAGGCGGTCATCTGCCCCGTGAATGGGGTCCTCCCTGTGGTAGTGCTCCAGCATGAGCTGAGTGGTCCAGCCGCCGAAGCGCACCGTGTAGACCGCCGTCTGCGCGTCGTGGATGACCGCGCCGAAGGGGTCTATTCGAATGATTTGGTCGATCGTGAAGCCGCGGCCGTCCGGCCAGCAGACGCGGACAGGCACCGTCGTTCCGTCGGCGTTAGTGCGGGCGTAGACGTCTACGTACTGCTTATGGACGCGTCTGCCGGGCTTGTCGCCGTTGGCGCGAACGGTGATGCCGCCGCCGAAGTCCTTTGTGTGGCCCATCACTCGGGCATCACCGCCATGCCGCCACCGCGCTCGACGAACCAGTCGCCGTGCTCCCACCAGACCGTTTTGCGCTGCCTCGCGATGCAGACGTCGTAACGCACACAGAGGTTACCGAAGATGGCGCGGCCGAACTCCTGGCGGGCGTAGATGCTCTCAACCTTCCAACTACGGCCGTCCGGCCAGTGGATGGTGACGGGATCGGACGGGCCGTGGTCGGGGTCGTCCGCGCCGTTGGCATCCACGGGGATGTAGATGCGCTGTACATCGGTGGGTATGCCGCAGGTTCCCGCAAGCGAGTGCTTTTTCATGATCATGCGCGTACCCCCGAACATCCGTTTGTATCTCACGGGCTTCATTGTCGAACGAATGTTCTTGATTGTAAAGCGAACGTGGTGTGGGGGTTCGGTGTGCGGTGTCCGGACGGAGGGGCATGGATGTATCGCGTGGAAAGCGCCCGCGATCCGGAAGACCCGCGTCTTGGTATCATTTTGCCATCCTTGGGGAAGGAAGAATGCCATGACTCAGCCCTATGAGATAGACGGGTATCGCTATATAGTCGACCTGACGCCCTATTTCGTTCTCGGCGTGCTGGTCATAGCCCTGGTCTGTGCAATCGCGGTCCTGGTTCGCAGGATTCTGGCGAGCCCCTTTAGGTATCCCTACTACGTGGCCCGCTTCGATGTGTCTGGCAGGCGCAACGTGAGGATCGAGGACCACATCGACCGTCACCTTATGGACCCGGCCGGTTGGGACGCCATCGTCGCCCATAGGGCATACATCCAGAACTGGAAGCACGAGCAAGAAGAGTATCTGAAAACCTGCCGGCTCCGCAGCCGGCGCGAGCGTCAGTACGCCGAGGCGGTCGACGATGACAGGGCCTTTAGGTTCATCACCTGCCGCGACCAGACGAGGTACAAGCAGGCCAACTACGTGAAGACGTCCTACAAGGTGTCGATGGATGATTCCGAGCTTGACGTGAACTGGGAGTGGATCGTCGAGCGCCGCATCCGCCTCGCCGCTATCAACGACGAGGCGACGCTCAGGGACTATCACGCCAAGAACCAGCGAAGGCTAATGACGAAGCAGCTGCGCGAGCAGATCGCCCGCCGGGACAACTATACCTGCCAGATATGCGGGAAATACATGCCGGACGGCGTGGGCCTGCACGTCGACCATATCGTGCCGGTCGCGAAGGGCGGCAAGACCGTTCCATCCAACCTGCAGGTGCTCTGCTCGAAATGCAACGGGCGGAAGGGCGCGCGGTAGCGGCGCGTTGCAGACACGCGCTATTCGTCGAAGAAATCGGTGTCAACGGCCTTGATCTCGTAGACCTGTCTCGTGCTCACGCCGACGCCGTAGTCGATCATGAGGCCGGCGAGCGCGGGGCCGTCGACGAGCACGACCGTCTGCCCCAGGAGGCCCTCAGCATATTTGCGGGCATCCTTGGAGAAGTGAGCCGTGGTGATGAAAAGGCCCTTCGATACGCCCTTTCCGGAAAGCGCCCCGACGAATGCCTGAACCTCCGGCCGTCCGACCGACCTTTGCGGATCCCACCGCTTAGCCTGGTAGCAGATGGTTCCAAATCCGAGTCGGTCCTCACGGACGACGCCGTCTATCCCCTCGTCACCACTCTTTTTGGTGACGTCGGCACGGGAGTCCAGGCTCTCGCCGTAGCCCATCGCCACGAGCAGCTTTCCGACCAGGTGCTCGAAGAAATACGGATCTTTTCCCATGATGATCGAAATGAGGTCGTCGGCGAGCGCGTCGCGAATCTCGACGTAGGCAGACTCCATCGCCTCCTGAGGGGACTCCTGGTCCTCCAGCGTCGAAACGCCCTCGGGCTCTGAAGCGTTTTTGGCCTTGCTTGCGGCCTGATAGCCGTCTTTCCACTTCTTGAATGCCGTGCAGTTCTCATAGAGACCCTTGGCTGTAATGGGTCCGGGATAATCAGAGAGGTACGTCCTGCCGGCATCGGTGATACGGTAGGTTCCCTTCTTCTCGCCGTATTCCAGAAGCTTAGCCTTCTCCAAATCGGTGATACCCCAGTACACGCGGTTGTAGAGTCTCGACTGGCCGCTCTTGAGACGCTCGGCCCGTTCGTCATCGGTCATGTCGAATTCGATCGCCACGGCATCCTGGAGGTCGGTGCCTGCTAGATATCCATCGACATGCGCCAGCGCTTCAAGGATGGGCCGCATGGTCTCATGCCATTTGGGCATCGTCATCGCTCGTCATCCCCTTCATTTCGGCAAAATCAGTAAAAGAATCAACCGCCGCTGCGGTCAAGGGACCTGTCGCCTGCGGCAATGACCTGAGCTCCCCTGCAAGTCTCCTCGACCCGCCCTTGAGGCTGACGAATGTGAGGCCTCCCGAGATGAACCCGCCGACGACCGGAACGACTTTGCTCACCGCGTCGCCGAAACTGCTTTTGGTGATCTTGACGCCGATCCCGGCAAGGACCTTTTTGATAATCGGGTAGTAACTCGTCTGCATAAGCGCCTTGTTGGCGACCTTCTTGGCCACATTGGCCTGAACCGTTTTGGAAAACGCCGTCAAGGCGGAGTTGGCACCGCTCACGCCGGCCATCACGGCCAGGAGAAGGGCGAAGGCCGCCAAGGTCTCATCGTCCATCTCGTCGCAATCGTCGATAAATGACTGCCAGCCGTAGAGATACGCCAGCTTCTGCATGATTCGAAAGGCGTGGACATAGTACTGCGTCACGTCCGCCGGGATCGTTCCGAGCATCGCGAGTCCTCCGGGCAATCCCGCGGAGAATGAAAGGACGGTCGATTTCTTCGTCTCGAAATCAATAACGTCCATGGCGATGGAGTCGACAAGGCCGGAATCCATCCCGGCGGATGCCGGGCTCGTTGAAATCGCGAGCTCCACTCGCTCTTCCGAGACGCCTCGCTTCCGGAACTCAGAACGGAGGAAATGGTCGCGCTCGATCGCCACGGCCTTCAGCCTCATCACCTTTTTTAGGAAAGCAATGGCATATCTCTGGGCTTCCTCCTCCTGCCGATCGGCCTCGGCCTTTAGGCCCCCAACACCTTCTTTCACAGAATCGGGCTCGGATAGCTCCGCCCCATCTTTCAGCTTTACGGCACTCCTCTTCACGCTACTCACCGACTTTTTCAGCATAGAGATTGAACAGATGGGCAACGATCCCGTTTTCGTCGCCATTGAAGTCGACGCCATATGCCGATTCAACCGCCGCATCAAGCTCCGCATGCGCCTTCATAAGATCCGGAAAGAGGAATTCGTTGTCCGGATTGTACATGTCCGCAAGGGTCGCATCAGGGTGCTCTGCGCGGGCGTCTAGAACCTCCTGTGCGCAGGACTCGATATATCCGTGCTGTTCGGTCGAGGCATCAGGCCAGACGAAGTTGTTATAGACGATGGTGTTCGTATAACGATAATCACTCTTTAAACGGCCGGCGACCTGTCGCATCCAAGCGTTGTGGAACTGGCTTTCTAGGATGCCGAATTCATAAAGACCGGCATTCGAAACCGAAAAAAGCATGTCTCCTGGGATCATCTCGTTGGTCACAAAGCCCATGGGGACGTACTTTCGGCGACCGGAAGAAACCTTGGGAACCGCGATATAACTCTTACCCTTGGGCGGACGCACCTCGTCGAAGAGCCATGGGGTTGCGGCTTTCTTCTGTGTTGCTGCCTTCTTTGATGTAAATCGAAATTCCCTTACGGCCTGGACGCGGGTGCGGACCAGCGGGAGCTTTGTCAGTACCGCCGGGTCGACGCCATCTAGCCAGATGCAGTAGCGCGGTATGCCGTTGATGTATTCGGCACCCATTGAAAATGGCTTGATATATGGGGCGGCATCCGGTTCGCGGCACAGCAGCTCGTCGCGTTCCTCCTGCGTGAGAAGAAGGTTTCCACCATCGGTCGGCTTACCACCCGCCATCATTGCAGGGACATCGCAAATTGGCTTTGCCCTCCTTGAAACGAAAGCATCCGGTGCGGCTGCAAGATATGCGTTGATGTGTGTTACCTCGCTCTTGCTGCCACTGCGATCGAATAAGTCTTTTTTAGTGCCATTAACCCGGGAGAAACCAACAATGACCACGTGCACGTGAGCTTCGTCGGCGGCTTGGGAGTTCCATACGAAGGACTTGTGGGCGAAGTTAATATTGACCTTGTCTTCAAAAAGTGGTTTCCACAACGGTTCGACCTGCTGCCCCTGGCATATGGAGTTGGTTGATACGAACGCGCAGCGCGCCTGCGTCTCGCGCGTGTAGTCAGCCGCTTTGCGATACCAACAAGCCACGTAGTCGAGCACGCCGCCCGTTTTGCCAAATATGTCGACGCGGTCGGCCTTTTGCTCCTCGTTGAGGTTCGAATACCCGATGAACGGCGGGTTTCCGAGGACATAGTCGACCTCGTCGGCCGGAACGACGTCGTTCCAATCGATGCGGAGGGCGTTGGCGTTGACGATGCCCTCATAGTCGGTAAGCGGCAGTTCCTGGTAGACACGTTGTGTCACCTTTGCCGTGTCGGCGTCTGCCTGCTTCTCGGCGATCCAGAGTGCCGTGCGGGCGACGCAACAAGCGAAGTCCTCCAGCTCGATGCCGTGGAAGTTTCTCAGGCTCACGAGCACGTCGCGGTCTCCCGAGTCCTCGAAGCTGAACGATGCCTGATCGCCCTGAAGCTCGAAGAGGATGCGGTTCTCCAGCCGTCTCAGGCAGAGATAGCTTTCGGTGAGGAAGTTGCCGGAACCTGCGGCCGGGTCGAGGATGGAGATGCTGCCGATCTTCTTATGCAGGTCCTTGAGCGCACGGGTCCTCGCGCCGCCCGCGACGGGCTTGGCGCAGGCCTCATCGAACTCGGCTTTGAGACCGTCGAGGAAGAGCGGGTCTATGACCTTGTGGATGTTCTCGGGGCTCGTGAAGTGCTGACCGTTTGCGCGGCGGTGGTCGTGGGACAGCGCGCCCTCGAAGATGGAGCCGAAAACCGTGGGGCTCACGCCCGACCAATCGAACTCCTGGCACCCCTCGACGATGAGCGTATGGCGGAAGTTCTCGGACAGGGGCGGAATCTCCGTCTTCTCGCGGAAGAGGCCGCCGTTCATGTAGGGCAGCTTCTTCAGCCAGGACTCGGCATACTTGTCGCGGTCCTCATCTTTGGTGTCGAGCCAGACGAACAGGTCCTTGAGGCCTCGCCTGAGATCGCCCGCCTGGAAGTGCGAGACGTAGTCGCGGAAGGCGTTGGGGGCAACGAGCCCCGAGTCCTCGCAGAACATGAGGAACATGAGGCGCGTCATGAGCACGGAGAGCGCATGGTGGTTCTCGGGCGTGTCGGGGTCGTCGAACGCCTCGGCAACCAGGTCGTGCAGCTTTGACATGATCTTGCCGGCCTCTACGGAGACGGCACGGGAGATCGTGGCCGGGGCCTCAGCCCCGCCCTTGAGGAACTGAATGGCTGCGAGGTTCTTGGGGAGCTCCGCGAGCGGCAACTTGAAAAGCGGCTCCCGGCATAGCGAGTCCCGCTCACGGTCGAAGACCCAAAACTCCGCAAAATTACAAGCGACGATATAGCGAGGCTGTTGGGAAAGCGGCATACCCTGGGCGTAGGCGTTGCCCTGCTTCGCGGGCGTCACCTTGCGGCCCTGGCGCGTCTCCTCCTTGGCGAGGTCGATTCCCAGCGACTTCTGTTCGACAAGGGTTTTGGCTGATGGTATGAAGACGTCGATATAGCCCTCATGCGTGCTCGCGTCGGTGGAGACGGGCTTTTCGAACTCGAGCCTCGAGACTGCATCCTCAACGCCCAGGACGTCCTGATAGAAGTCGATCCAGAACCGCTGGGTGTCCTGGTTCTCATTTCCCTTGTTCGCCCACCTGCTGGCGAATGACTCCGCGTCAGATTTTTTACCGGCCATCTGGCCTCCTTGTATCGAAATCCATCGCTTTCGATTGTAGGGGAGGGAAGTCCGGTGACTCACCTATATAGCTCAGCAATGAATAATTGTTGTGGGCGGATGGGGGCGAAAATATAAATTGCGCTTCAAAAGGTACTTGTTGCCATTTTGGGTTTACTCATCTTGCCGGTCGGTCGTTGAACGTTCCATATCTTTGCGGATGAGGTCCTTGATGTACTGGTTGCGGTTCTCTTTGGCCTGGAAGTACGCCAGGACGTCGGCATCGGCCGGGAAGAACTTGACGTTGAAAGATTTGACGTTGGCCTTGCGATACTTCTCGTTGGCTTTTGCCTGGGCCTCTGACATGACAGCCCTCCTCTAATCGAAGCTACTTCGTATAATTCTATTATTTGTGACGGCCCCGTGCCTTGGACGCAATATGTTCAAGGTTCGGGGCCGTTAACTGATGAGGGTTACATGAAGATGGTTGGGGGTGAAAAAAATTAGAAAAATATTTCACCCCTTTTTCACCCCTTTGCGGAGTGTCGTGGAGTCTAGAAAACAAAAAAGCTCAGAAGCAATTATGCTTCTGAGCTGCACTAATGCAATGGAGCCAGCGACCGGGCTCGAACCGGTGACCCCCGCTTTACGAGAGCGGTGCTCTACCAACTGAGCTACGCTGGCGGCCATGTGATGGCGCAGCTGAGGCGTCAACGGTTGTCTATGATACGGGACATCGCACATCCGCGCAAGGGTTCTGACGGCTTTTCTCACTTTAAATGCACTAATATTGGAGATGCGATGTCTTGCTCTTACGGGTCTCAAAAAGAATGGGGCAGCGATGGCTCAACCCAAGATTCTTCTCACACGCATCGATGATCGGTTTATTTACGGGCAAGGCGTTGAGCTGTGGAACGAAGCGATTGGTTCCAATCTCGTTCTGATCGTCAACGACGAGATCGCGACGGATTCGCGCCAATGGGCACCCATGAGGGTGGCGGCGCCAGAAGGCGTCTGGACGCGGTTTTTCTCGGTGCAAAGGACTATCGACATCATTCATACCGCAACGCCGCGCCAATGGATTCTGACCATGGTGGCCTCACCCGCCGATGCGCTCGCGCTGGTTAAGGGCGGTGTGCCCATCACCAAGATCAGCATCGGCCATATGGAGGCGGGGGAGGGCAAGCGCCCCATAACGCCCGCAGTCGCCGTAGACGATACGGACATCGCCGCCTTCAAAGAGTTGCAAAAGCTCGGCATAGAGCTAGAAATCCGCTATCTCCCCAGCTCCAATCCCGACCCCATCCAACTAGTCATTGGGGACGTTCTTAAATGACTAGTCAAACGGGACACCCTTGGCACTTGGGGACGTTCCTTATGTGCCGGCTTTTTAGGAACGTCCCCAAGCGCCGACAGATTGGGACAGTCCTTCTCGTCTGATGTTAAAGACTGTCCCGAACGACTAGTCATTTAAGAACGTCCCCAATGACTAGGTAGCAAAGCGCCCGTCGGCGGTGGTGCCGGCGGGCGCTGCTGTGCGATATGTTGCGTTGTGGGCTTAGTGCCTCATAAAGTGGTATTCGATCACATTGCTGTAGGGGTGACCCGGGCCCACAATGCCCTGCGGGAACAGCGGCTGGTGCGGCGTGTCGGGGTACATCTCTGCCTCGAGGGCAAAGCCAGCGCCCCAGCCATAGTTGGCATCGTCCTTGGCGTGCTCGTCGCCCAGCCAGTTGCCGGTGTAGAGCTGAACGCCCGGTGCGGTGGTATAGTAGTCCAGCTCGCGACCGGTCCACATCTCCTCGACGTGCAGGGCGCGGCGCAGATTACGGCCGTACTGATAGCCGTCAATGCACAGACAGTGATCGTAGCCACGGGCCTGCTTAATCTGCGGATCGTCGGCCTCCATGCCGGGAGCGACGGGGCGGAGCTCGCGAAAGTCAAACGGTGTTCCCTCGACCGGAGCAATCTCGCCGGTGGGGATGTTCTGGTCATCAATGGGCAGGTAGTGGGCAGCGTTAGCAACAAAGAAGTGCTCACAGTCCATGCCGGCGTTATGACCGGCAAGGTTAAAGTACGTGTGGTTGGTCATGGACACGTAGGTGGCGCGGTCACTCTCGCAGCCATACTCGATACGAAAGACGCCGGTGTGTGTAACGGTAAACACGGCTGTAAAGGTGCGGTTGCCGGGGAGACCCAGCTCGCCATCCTCAAGCGAGGTGGTCATGCGCACGGCGTTATGGGCCTCGTCGAGCTCAACATCCCACACGCGTTTGTGCAGACCATGCTCAAGATCGCTGTGTAGGTTGTTGACGCCTTCGTTGGCCGGCATATGCCAGTCCGTGCCGGCGATGGTAATCGTGGCGCCCGCGGTGCGGTTTGCCACGGGGCCGATGGTCGCGCCAAAGCAGGCGGGGTTGTCAAAGTAATCCTCGAGCTTATCGAAGCCCAGCACCACATCGCGCACATTGCCGGGAATGTCGGGCACGTCGATGCCCAACACGGTGGCGCCATAGTCCATAATGCGAACGCAGATCTCGGGCCCGTTGAGGGTGTAACGATGAACGGGGGTACCGCACGGCGCGGTGCCGAAAAGCTCGGAAGTGATCATTTGGTTCCTAACATCGAGGTATTTCGGACAAACTGTAGCGCGAACAGGCGAGATTATCACTACACCCCACTAAAGCAGGGGGTATTTTTCTCAAAAAAGTGATGATTAGAGCTGTGCGGGCGTTCATTTTTGACGCGTACGAGTCTGATACAATTTGTTCGTTATTGTTTGAATGATATGCGCGCAAAGAACGGCGAGGATTCATCGTGATTAAGGCAGAGCGACAGGATAAGGTTCGTCAGCTGCTCGAAGAGCAGGGCACGGTCTCGGTCAAGGAGATTTCGGATGCACTGGGCGTTTCGGACATGACGATTCGCCGCGACCTCGAAGAACTTGCGAGTCTGGGCGAGATTGAACGCGTGCACGGAGGAGCCCGTAGTGCACAAGGCCGTCCCCACGCTATGTTGCGCCACGAGTATTCGCACAGCGAAAAGCGCACCAAGCATGCCGAGGAAAAGCTGCAGATCGCGCGCCGCGCTGTGGAGCTCATCGAGGAGGGCTCGACCATCTTTTTGGGTACGGGCACCACGGTTGAGCAGATGGCCTCGATGCTGCCGGCGTTTCGCCTGCGCATTGTGACCAATTCGCTTTCGGTGTTTAACCTGCTCGAGGCGCGCGAAGACTGCGACCTGTGCCTCGTGGGCGGTATGTACCGTCGCCGTACCGCCGCTTTTGTGGGACCAACGGCCGAGGATACCCTGCGCGCGCTGGGCATCGATGCGGCCTTTATCGGCGCCAACGGCATTCTGGATGGCGACGTGTCTACGTCCAATATGGATGAGGGTCGTATCCAGCAGCTCGCCTTTAGCAAGGCAGACTCGCGCTATCTGATCGCCGACTCCAGCAAGATCGGCAAGCGCGACTTCTACACCTTCTGCCGCCTGGACAGCCTGGACGCCGTGGTGTGCGAGCCGGGTATTACCGCCGAGGACCGCACTGCCATCGAGGAACACACGCAGGTCATCTGCTAGCTAACGCTGCAGGCGATACTTCTGCCCTCTGCCGGCGCCTTCAACTGTGGCCAGGCCTGCCTCAGCGAGTTTTTTGAGGATGCGAAGTAGCTTTGAGCGGCTAAAGGTTACTTTGGCCGCAAGCTCACTTGTCGATTGGGGGCGCACTCCACTCAGCAGCTCGAATACGGTAAGTTCGTCGCCTTCGAGTCCCGGGTTATCCATGAGTAGAGGAAGTGTGACCACAATGGCGTTGTCCGAAACTTGAAAACGAGGCTTTTTGATGCTGTCTTTATAAGTGTCTCGGATTCGCATGATACCTGTGCCGAACGCCTCGATAAGGCCCAGACGTAAAAAGACTTCGGCAAGAATGCGGTTACGCCTAACGGACAGCATATCGGATAGGTACTCATCGACAGTCATGCTTGCCGGCAATCCGCCGGGTGAGGCGACTTCCACGCGGTCGTCGAACATCGAGATGCGGATGTGCGCTGGTACATCCCAGGTCCTATGAACGATCGCGTTGGTTATTGCCTCACGGAACGCCTCAAGTGGAATGAGCTCCTTGCGGATTCGCTCCATTCCCTTAATCTCTTCGTAACAGTACTGAGCTTCGAATAGCTCAAGAGCGCCGTCAATTTCAGCTAAAACCGATGCATGCTCAAGGGTCTTGCGCTGCTTAATGAGGTTGATGGTGTCACCAAATACTGCAATGTCGATGCCTGGGAAGCCGTTCTCGTCCGCGAGCAGCTCCGCTGCGTTATTGTAGGCCCCGGTATCATCGAGCAGGCCGAGGGTTTTGAGAATGTCGGTTGTGAACGACTGAAGCGATAACTTTGCAGTTAGACGATTCTCTAAAACGGTGAAAGATAAATCTTGTTTGTTTGCCGGGAGCTGTTCAAAGGGGAGGTTCTGACCCTCGAGCACAAGGCGCGAAAGTCCTAGGGCATCAACTGGTATGGTTGCTGTGTCATTGCGCTTGTACGCCTTCGAGCGGTATAGATAAGGCTTCGATCTGCCGGGAAGGACCGTAAGCTCTACGGTTGCATCGGGCTCGTTGATTTTTAGGGAGTAATCGGGCTGGGGAATAATCGAATCGTTAATCTTGTTTTCGATATCCAGGCAGGTCTGCTTGGGGTCTTTGAGGCCTACGATTTTTCCGTCGTCGTTAATCCCAAATAGAACGCGTCCTCCTGTGCTGTTTGCATAAGCAGAAACGGTTTTAAGGAACGAATTGGTGACGCTTTCCTTGAACTCAAGATCTTTCGTCTCTTGCATTATATCTCTCCGTTTCGCTTTCACTTGACACGAATAATGACACGCAAAATTTTACACGCCACTTTACACGTCAAAATTGTGACATGAAAAAATTACGAGTCATTATTCGTGTCAACGTGACGTGATATGACGCATAAATTGGGATTCGTGGGCGCTCGGAAGATTGACGGAGTTCGTGGATCTGCAACTTGGTTGGGTTAGCGTACGAAGTCTTTCAGCGGGGCCGAACATACTTTCGGTATCATATTGGGTTTAAATGATACCGAAAGTATGTTCGTGATATCGAAAAAAATAGAAGAGAGACGCGCTTCACAGTTGCTTGGAAAGCGCGGATTTGACTATCTAATTGTCTCAATCAGTAACGGTCGGGACCGAAAAACTCGGCCAAACGTTACAGATTGAGATTGTTTGGATTGGTTCGAACGTTTGTCTCGATCTGTAACAGGTAGGGCCGGAATACTCGGTTACGTGTTACAGATCGAGATCTGCAAGTTCGGGCCGCTCGTTTGTCTTGATCTGTAAC
The DNA here is from genome assembly GCA_900556365.1 of uncultured Collinsella sp. Next base: position 231 of record USOG01000027.1, on the reverse strand, counting down.
AGGTAGGGCCGAAAATCCCTGCTAGATGTTACAGATCGAGACAAACGACAGGCCCAGGCCCGGGCAAAACAAAAAAGGCCGCATGCGATCCCGTGGAGGGACTCACGTGCGGCCGACAGGGGAGGTATGCGGCAAAAGTTAGGCCATGAGCAGACCGGTCTCCGCGACGTTCTTGTACCAGTACGCGCTCGCCTTGGGATAGCGCTTCTGGGTCTCAAAGTCGATGTAGAA
>USOG01000026.1 GCA_900556365.1 uncultured Collinsella sp. | reverse complement strand
GCCGTAATCGTCAACGATATCGGCGAGATCAACGTCGACGCCAGCCTTATCGCCGACGGCGGCCTTTCCGAGACCGACGACCTCATCCCGCTCACCAACGGCTGCATCTGCTGCACGCTTTCGGACGACCTGGCCAACCAGCTGCAGGGCATTGCCGATTCGGGCAAGTTCGACTACATCATCATCGAGGCCTCCGGTATTTGCGAGCCCATCCCCATCGCCTACACCATCTCGAGCTTCTGCGACGAGGCCAAGGTGGGCGGCGAGCCCAAGCTCGCGCTCGACAACATCGTGGCCGTGGTCGACTGCGCCCGCATGTACGATGAGTTCAACGGCGGCCGCGACCTGCTGGCCGAAGATATCGACGAGGACGACATCGAGAGCCTGCTCATCCAGCAAATCGAGTTTTGCTCCACGCTGATCCTCAACAAGACCGATACCGTCACGCCTGAGCAGATCGCCGAGCTCAAGGCCATCGTGCGCAGCCTGCAGAAGGACGCCGTGATTGTCGAGGCTCAAAACGGCGAGGTCCCCATGGAGGAGCTGCTCGATACCGGCCGCTTCGACTTTATGCGCGCCTACAACTCCGCCGCCTGGATCGAGGCCATGGAGCATCCCGAGGAGCACGACGACCCCGAGGTGCTCGAGTACGACATCGAGACCTTTGTGTACTCGCGTCGCAAGCCGTTTGACCTGCAGAAGTTCACCGATTTTGTTGAGCAGGAGTGGCCCGACGAGGTCATCCGCGTCAAGGGTCCGCTGTGGCAGACCGGCGATCCGGACATGTGTTACATGTTTGAGCAGGCCGGCCACCAGATGCGCCTGATGGAGAACGGTCTGTTCGTTGACTCTGCGCCCGAGGGCGAGAAGCAGAAGATCATCGACGAGAACCCCGAGATCATGCAGATTTGGGACGACGAGACGGGCGACCGCATGACGAGCCTGTGCATCATCGGCCGTCACATGGACAAGGACGCGCTCATCGCCGCCCTCGATGCCTGCCTGACCGACTGGCACCGCGCCTAGGTTTATCGAAGCGAGCGTTTGCCCGCTCACGTAACCGCTAACCACCACGAAGACGCCCCTTCGTGGTGGTTTTTCGTTCTGAGCCAAGGAGATTCATGTTCAATATCGTGCTGTATGCGCCCGAGATTCCGGCCAATACGGGCAATATCGGCCGTACCTGCGTGGTCACCGGCGCCCGCCTGCATCTGGTGGAGCCGCTGGGCTTTTCACTCGACGACAAAACGGTGCGTCGCGCCGGCCTGGGCTACTGGCAAAACTTGGATGTGACGACCTATGCCAGCTGGGAGGATTTTCTTGCGCGCAACGACCTCTCCCCCGCCGACGAGCGCCTGCATCTGCTGACCAAAAAGGCGCGCCGCACCTATGCGCAAAGTACCTACCGCGACGGCGACTTTTTGGTCTTTGGCAGCGAGAGCTCGGGGATTCCCGAGCCACTGCTTGCCGCGGCGCCCGAGCGCTGCGAGCGCATCCCCATGTTGCGCGATTGCGACTCACTCGATAACGCCGAGGCTTGGGAAGCTCACGAGGAATCGCTGGGGCATACCGAGGACAGCCACGAGACCATCCTGCAGCAGGATATCTGCGGCAACTTCGTCAACCCGGACGACTACCGCATCAGCGCACTCAACCTCTCAAACAGCGCCGCCATCGTCCTCTACGAGGCTCTGCGCCAGGCAGGCTTTCCGGGAATGTGATAAAGAGGCTGTCCCTTTGTCACATTCGGTTATAGGTAGCGACCGGTAATGCTCTTGGAGCAGGCTGCGATGTCGCCCGGCGTGCCGGCGCAGACGATTTGCCCGCCGGCATCGCCACCGCCCGGGCCCATGTCGATCACATAATCGGCGTTACGGATAAGGTCGAGGTCGTGCTCGATCACGACAACTGTGGCGCCCTTGGCAACGAGGCCGTCGAACACACTCAGCAACACCTGAACATCGAGCGGATGCAGGCCGATCGTGGGCTCGTCAAACACAAACGCGGCATCATCCTGCACGCGGCCCATCTCGCTCGCAAGCTTAAGACGCTGTGCCTCGCCGCCCGAGAGCGCCGGCGTGGGCTCACCGAGCGTGAGATAGCCCAAGCCCAGGTCGTGCAAGGTCTGCAAGCGCGCCTGAACCTTCTTGAGTCCCACCGTGGCGTCGAGGGCCTCGTCCACACTCATGTCCATGAGCTGCGGCAACGTAAGCAAGCTCCCGTCCTTGCCCTCGCGATGGATATGCGAAGCCGCATCCGCATAACGCGAGCCGCGACATGCCGGGCAGACGATCTCGACATCGGGCAAAAACTGCACGTCGAGCGATATCGAACCCGTGCCATCGCACGTAGGGCAACGCAAGGCGCCAGTGTTGTAGCTAAAGGCGCCCGCCTTGTAGCCGGCCGCCTTGGCCTCGGGCGTACGGGCGAAGGCGCGGCGCAGCTCATCATGGATGTCGGCATAAGTCGCCACCGTCGAGCGCACGTTGGCGCCGATGGGCGTAGCGTCAATCAGATTTGCGCGGGCAATGCCCTCGGCATCGACCCAACGCACGTGCCCCGGCAGGCGCTCGCCGGCTGCCTGCGCCTTGAGTGCCGGAATGAGCGTCTCGAGCACCAACGTCGTCTTACCCGAGCCCGAAACGCCCGTCACCGCAACCAAGCGACCGCGCGGGATATCGACTTCGAGTGGCTTGACGGTATGGATGGCATCGGTTGCCATGCGGATATGGCCCTGGTCGAACATCTCGTCGTCAGTCACCTGCGGACGCAAGCGCTTGGGCTCTGCGCGCAAAAACGGAGCGATGCGGCTGCCCCGCGATTGCTCGACCTCGCCTACCGTACCAGTGGCAATCACATTACCGCCGTCTGCTCCGGCAACGGGGCCCATCTCGACGAGATAGTCGGCTTCCGCCAGTACGCGCGTATCGTGGTCGACAACAACCACGGTGTTGCCGTCATCCACCAGATCGTGCATCACGCCTACCAGGCCGTCGACATTGGCAGGATGCAGGCCGATCGAAGGCTCGTCCAACACATAAAGCACGCCTGTCGATCGGTTGCGCACCACGCGAGCAAGCTGCACGCGCTGGCGCTCACCCGTGGAGAGCGTGGCACCGGCGCGATCGAGTGAAAGGTAATCGAGGCCCAGGTCGACCAGACGACGGGCCGCGCTCAAAAACGAATCGCATATATCCGTCGCCATGGGCCGCATCTCGGGCGGCAAGGATGCGGGCACCCCGCGCACCCACTCATTCGCCTCGCCCAGCGTCATGGCCGCGGCCTGCGCCAGATTGATACCGCGCACTTGGGGCTGGCGCGCAGCCTCGGAAAGACGCGTGCCGCCACAATCACGACATGGGCCCTCACGCAAAAAGCGAGCCACGCGCTTAAGCCCCTTGTCGTCCTTAACCTTGGCGAGCGCATTCTCAACGGTATAGACGGCGTTGTAATAGGTAAAGTCGAGCGGCGTGGCGCCCTCGCCGTTTTTGGGAACGTAGAGAATGTGCTTTTTAACCGCCGAACCATGGAACACGATGTCGCGCTCTTGAGGCGTGAGCTGGTTAAACGGCACGTCGGTACGCACGCCCATCTCGCCTGCCACCTGCTTCATCAGATCCCACATGAGCGTACCCCAGGGAAGCACCGCGCCCTCGTTGATAGTCTTTGACTCGTCGGGCACCAGGCTTGCCTCGTCCACCTCGCGCATGACACCGGTGCCGCCGCAGGTAGGGCACGCACCACCGCTATTGAAAGCCAAATCCTCGGCACTCGGCGCGTAGAACTCGCGGCCGCACGCAGGGCACGTGAGCGACAGGCCCGCAGCCACGTTAAGGCTCGGCTCCACGCGCGCCCCGCAGTGCGGACACACGTGATGGGCGCAACGGCTAAAGAGCAGACGCAGGCTGTTGTTGAGCTCGGTCATGGTGCCAAAGGTCGAGCGCACGCCCGGCACGCTGGGGCGCTGATGCAATGCGAGCGCCGCTGGCACATGCAGCACCTCGTCCACCTGGGCGTGCTCGGCCTGCGTCAGACGACGGCGGGTATAGGTGCTGAGCGCCTCCAGGTAACGGCGCGAGCCCTCGGCATAAAGAACTCCCAGCGCCAGCGAACTCTTGCCCGAGCCCGACACGCCGGCAATACCCACGAGCTTTCCCAGCGGGATATCGATATCGATGTTTTTGAGATTGTGGACGCGTGCACCACGCACCTCGATAGCACTTGGTTGTTGCGACACCGCCATCGCTCCCCTTCCAGTTGATCGAATATGACAAGAGGGCTGTCCCTTTGTCACATTACTCGTACCGTGCCTGCCTGTGCCAGTCTTCGCAGGTCAAATATGTAAAGCACTCGGTACGTACATCGCCCATAAGCTCGCAGGGCACGTCGCGCTCAACGTGATGTGGCGCGAACCCACATTTTTGCTGGACGCGTAACGACTTGTTATTGCCCTCGTAGTATCCGCACCAAAGCGCCTTGCAGCCAAGCGTTTCGAACGCATAGCGCTGCATGGCTCGCACGGCTTCGGGAGCAAAGCCTAGACCCCAGAATGGCTTGGCGATCCAATACCCCACCTCGAACTCGAGTCCGCCTCTTTGGCTGTTCGACTCACAGCGAGGCGGCATGAGCCCGATGCTGCCCACGGGCTCATCTGTCGCAGCCAGGCAAACGGCAAAGGTATGGGGTGCCGCAAAGACTGTCCGAATGATCTCTCTGCTTTCCTCAATGCTTCGATGGGGCGGCCAGCCCGCAGCCGGCCCCACATCCGGGTCGCTCGCATATGTAAACAGGCTCGCCGCATCCACCTCGCGCCACGGACGAAGCGTCAAACGCTCAGTATGAATCACCATAATTTAGCCTCTCAACTATCGATGTGATAAAGGGGCCGTCCCTTTGTCACATCACTCGTGCCATAAAACTCGATCGCGAATGTACGCGCCCAGCATGGGCACGGTAAACCGGACGAGGCCGTATCCGGCAGCCTCGATGACGCGCTCGCGAATCAGGCTTGCGCGATATTTACTCGCCCAGCTCTGAGTGCGATCGCAGCGCTCAATGATGTCCGCCATGCGCGTCGGTTTACCCTCGTCAACCGCCATGGCCTCGATAAATAGGCGCTGCGGGCTACGCAGCCCGTAATACAGGGGCGCGTCGACCGCTTCGTAGAACTCGGAGACGGCATCGGCGCAGCCAGCCTCGACATCGTACACTTCAATGACCTGCGAGCCACGCCGGACAGCAGACCGCCACATGTAATAGCCCACCAGCTGAACCATATAGGGATGCCCCATGCTTTTGCGCGCCGCATGGTCCGCCGTCTCCGCGTCAACGTAAAGACCAGCGTCTTTGACCGTCTGGATATACGAATCGCGCACCTTGGGCAAAGATATCGCCCCCAGCGTACGCTGCTGGGCACGCCGCAAAAACGTCACGCTCGGCTCTTCGAGCAGATCGTCAACCATACTGGGTAAGCCGGCAAAAACAAGCGCAAGGCCGCGCTGGTCGCTATCGGACAAGCCCGTGGCATCCTGGTCTCCGAGCACCTGCTGATAGAGAACGGCAAGAGCCGCCAGCTCCTCGATAGACGCAGATTGAGCCTCGTCAATCGCAAACAGTATGCCCTTGCCTGGACCGAGCTTCTTGAGGCGCTCGTTGACCAGCCCTCGCAACGTCTCGCCCTTTGCTCGCGCCGCCTCGACCGACATCCGCCCAAACGACGGCCCAAACTCCATTGACGTCACAACGGGTTTATTCGAGCGAAGCGCGTCGGCCAGGCGGTCGCACAAGCCAAGCGAAGCGGAATCGGAGACAACCGCCCATCCGCGCTCGCTGGCGAGACGTTGCAGCTCCCGCAGGAGAACCGTCTTGCCGCAGCCGCGGTTTCCCGTAATGAGCATGAGCCTGCCCGGCGCTCCGGCGCCGTTGTCGAGTCCTTCCTCAAAATCTTCGATGACCGACTCTCGACCGATGAGTATCGGAGGCCGCTTGCCAGCCGTGGGCTTAAAGGGATTTGGATTCATGTCGGCCTCCTCGGATTGGCAAACGCTGCCTATAGTTATACCAACTTATACCGAGTTATACCAACAACAGGTGACAAAGGAACTGTCCCTTTGTCACCTATGGCCGAAGAACTCTGCGTCTGCCGCTCGCCAGGGGCGAAAGGTAGCGGGATCGATCTTTACGTGCGCCGCGGCGGGTACGTCGTACCATTTGACCGTGTAACCGGCGCCGTGAGAGCAAAAGACCGAATCGGGCGTGTTGGGCAGATCGGCCTCGGGCTCATAGGCGGCCGTCTCGATTACGCGCTCGGCATCATGGCATGCCGCATAGCCGGCGAACTCCAGGTACAGATGCCCACGACCACTCGTGTAGGCAGCCACCTCCAGCGCGTAATCCTGCACCTCTGATGCCGGTACACGACCCACAAGCTTCGCCCGGTCGCCTGTCATCGTCGGCGGCTCGTACTCGGCACCCATGCGCGTGGCATCCGAGAGCGCCCGGCCCACGCACTCCCCCGGCACCTCGAGCTCAAAGCGATACCACGGCTCCAACAGCACCGCCGCGCCGGCCTCGCGCGCCTGCATCAAACCCTGGCGAATCGCGCGGTACGTGGCCTGGCGAAAATCGCCGCCCTCGGTATGTTTGGCATGCGCACGGCCGCCCGTGAGCGTAATGCGCACATCGGTGATGGGCGAGCCGGTCAGCACGCCCAGGTGATCGCGCTCCATGGCGTTGGTGAGTGCCAAACGCTGCCAGTTAAGATCGAGCTCGTCGGTCGAGGTCACGGTACCAAACTGCACGCCCGAACCCGCTGGCAACGGCTCCAGGCGTAGATGCACCTCGGCATAGTGGCGCAGCGGCTCAAAGTGGCCCACGCCCTCGACCGGCTGCGAAATAGTCTCCTTATAGAGAATGCCGCCAGACTCAAACGCAACCGAAAGGCCAAAGCGATCTGCCAACACCCGCTGTACGACCTCGAGTTGCACGGCGCCCATCAACTGCAAATGAATCTGCTCAAGATGCGTATTCCAGCTTACGCCGAGCATGGGATCCTCGTCCGCCAACTCAGTCAGTGCCTTGAACACCGTATGGACATCGTGCTCGTTCGGCAGCACCGTATAGGTGAGGACCGGCGCAATGACGGGCGCATCGCCCGCGGGCTCCGCGCCCAGGGCGTCCCCTGGGCGAACGTGCGCAAGACCCGTCACGGCGCAGATGCCGCCAGCGGCAACTTCTTGGGCAAGCTCATACTTCTCGCCGTTATAGATGCGTAGCTGATCGACCTTCTGCTCCCATGCCTCGGCACCGGAACGTCCGTTAATCATCTGTTTGGCATGCAGCGTGCCGCCGGTCACTTTAACCCATGCCAAGCGCTCGCCGCGATCCCCGCGGCTCACGCGGTAGACGCGGGCGGCAAACTCCGAGCGCCATGCCTGTTCGCGCATCAGCGCGCATATGCCATCCAGCAGCTCGTCCACGCCTTGGTCCTTGAGTGCCGAGCCGGCAAAGCAGGGAAAGAGCTTGCGCTCGGCAACCATGCGTGACAGCGTTGCGACAGAAAGCTCACCCGCCTCAAGAAACTCCTCGAGTGCCGCCTCGTCCAACGCAGCAGTGTCCTCCTGAACGGCGCCGCCCGCCAGCAGTTCGTTGGCATCCAGGCAGCCCTCGGAAAGACGTTGCCCAAGTTGTGCCAGCAAAACATCGCGGCCGGGATTCTCCAAATCGATCTTGTTGATAAAGATGAACGTCGGAATGTCATAGCGCGCAAGCAGGCGCCACAGGGTTTCGGTGTGCCCCTGCACGCCGTCGTTGGCACCCACAACCAAAATCGCATAGTCGAGCGCGCGCAGCGTGCGCTCCGCCTCGGCCGAAAAATCGACGTGGCCGGGCGCATCCACAAGCATGACGCGGGTATCGCCATGGTCGAGCACGGCCTGCGACGAGAAGATCGTAATGCCGCGCTCGCGCTCGATCGCGTTAGTGTCCAGATGCGAATCGCCATCGTCCACGCGCCCGCGCTTGCGAATGCGACCCGCGTTGAACAGCATGGCCTCGGCCAGCGTGGTCTTGCCGGCATCGACATGCGCCAAGATTCCAACGACCGCTTGCTTCGACATGGCTCTCCTCTTATTACAAGCCCATCGCACGCGGCAACGGGCGCTCACGCTCCACACTGGATGATACAATTTACGGGCCGGCGGGCGAAGCGGGCCCTATCCCCCGACCGAGCTCATCGCCCCGCGTTGCCGCGCGGCGTTTTTCGTAGGTTCGCGCCTTGCGAAAGCCGGCACCTCCCCTTTTTGTCTGCCCGGGCTCATCTGGGGCGATAACAACGCAAGCCCCACAACAACGCGTTTTACCAAAAATGGCCCCACTCGGGGCCATTTTCATTTCGGTGAAACGCTGGTATGTGACTCGGCCTTTATGCCTCGCGCAGCCAATCAAACGCGACGCGCGGCGTACCGTCCGACACATATACGATACCGGCGCGCTTAAACCCGGCCTTGGCGATGGCGCCCTGCATGGGCAGGTTGTCCTGGTGCGTATCGATGCGCAAGTGATCGGCACGTTCTTTGGCAAAGGCAAACATCGCAGCCGCGATACCGTGCACGGTGCCGTCGGATGCCACACGGTGCAACACGGCGTACGGAGTATCGCTGCGCCATTGCCCGTCCTCAATTACGTCATAGCACTCGTCCGGACCCGGCAAAAAGGCAAACGTCGCCACCACGCGACCGTCGACTTCGCACACATAGCTGCCACCGGCGGCAATATCGGCAGCCAGCTGCTCGGCCGAAGGCGTGCCCTCGGGCCACTGCGTGGCGTTGCCATGCGCACGCATAAAGGCGCGGGCCGCGCCATAGATAGCCATGACGGCGGGAATGTCGGTATCGAGGGTTTTTCTGATCATCACACGGCGACCTCACGTTTATTGGTATCACTTTGATTGAGCAATGATACCAACGTTTGGAGAGGGGCGCGATGCAGATGGGGAGCAAAAAGCGAGCCGCCTGGTCAAAGGCCAAAAGCGAGTTTTTGGGCGCTGCCACCGGCGGCGATATGAGCGACCTGTTTGCGCGCGAAGACGAGCGCCGCGATGCCCTGGACGCCGAGCGCGATGAAGCCTGGCGCTACAAGTCGTGCGAACGCAAAAACCGTTACGACACGCGCGCCGAGGCCGAGGCCGTTATGGCCGACTGCGAAAACCGCGGGCGGCGCGGCTTAGCCTGCTACAAATGCGAATACTGCGGCGGCTGGCACCTGACGTCGCACCCTTGGAAATAGACCCCGCATCGGCACGGCACTGACGGAGCGCCAACCATCGCACTCAAGCTACGGGCGCGGCGGCACCAAAACATCGTAGCGAACGGCCTTGCCCGCAAGTTGATAGCTCGGCTTAACGCCGGCAAGCAGTGGCCCCTTCACCGGCCGCTTGATAACGACTTTGCGCGGATGCACCGCAAGCGCTGCCTGGACCAGCAATTCCTCGTCGGCGCATGGCTGCTCCAGATGATGTAGGAGCTGGAACTTCTTTTTGACCGCCGCACTTTTGGTACGCTCGGGAAACATGGGGTCCAGGTACACCGCGTCGGGGGCGGCAAGCTCGCCCCGCCCGATCAACTCAGCTGTATGGCGAAGGCCGGCAATGCTGTCCTCGCCCGCATGAAGGCACATGCGAGCCACGGCAGCCGCAAGCGCCGGATCATCTGCCGCGCGATCCAAAGCATCCTTGAGAAGTGCCGCGATCACGCAATCCTGTTCATACAGGTCGACGGTAAAGCCCGCAGCCGCCAACAGCAGCGAATCCTCGCCAAAGCCCGCCGTGGCATCAATCGCCCATGGTTGCTCGATGCCTTTTGTGCGCGCAGCCTTCACCAGTAGCTCTTGCTGCAAACGGCCCTGCTTGAGTCGTGGAAGCATGCGGCCAAAATCGGCGCGCAGCTCCATCGTGCCGTCGGTGAGCGTGAGGCCCTCGGACTTCCCGGTCAGCTCAAGCCCCGCGGCCCGAGCAACAGAAAAGGGATCGACGACGCCCATGGGTACTCCTTAGCAAGCAAAACGAATACGTGGGCGCCGTTTATGCCAGCACCCAACCGTCCGCTATTGTCCCACATGCGACATGGCCCACAGCATCCCAATGCAAAGCACCGCCATCAATCCCGTGCACACGGCAGCGATCACAGAATCACCCATGCGCCTTCCCAACGACCGCGGCTCACGCACTTGCCCGGCTCCGTACATCATGGCTCCTCCTTGAGACCAACTCCTTGTTACGGCCTCATCATCTCAGCGCCGCACATGAGCTGCCATCGATTTGGCTTACGTCCAGCTTTCCTTTTTGAAAGGTTGGGTTGGGCCGCGCGGGCTCAAAGCGCTTTCAGGCGCATGCATCGCCGCGTTGAACTACAATGTGCTTCACCATATGTACAGCACATGGGCTACGCCAGACCGGCCGTACCCGTATCGAAAGGACCAGCCATGAGCTTCACTCGCAAGACTCTCAAAATCCTTGCTCTCATCTACTTTGTTTTGGGCATCGCCAGCCTCGTCACCGCCGGCGTCGGTATCGCCACGGGCGGTCTCGATTCCATGTACGGTTCGTACGCCACGCTCGCAGCGGTCGTGCTTATCGCCAAGGGTCTCGTCGACCTTGCCGCAGGCGTCGCCGGTATCAAGGGCGCCAACAAGCCTTCGCAGGTGGACGGCGCGTTTAAGCTCGGTATTGTTGCCGCGGTCGCCACGCTTGCCCAAGCGGTGCTCACGCTTCCCGCGTTTGGCGGCGACGCCATCAACTATGGCGCCTTTGTCATCGTGGTGTACGACCTGTTCTTTGTTCAGCAGGCACACGCCGTTAAGGCCGAGAACAAGGACCGCCTGTAAGCGCTCGCGTCTCATAACCTCTGCAGCCAAGCAACTAAAAAGGGCCGATCGCGCATCTCCGCGGTCGGCCCTTTACGTTTGCCCAGATAAAACCTGCCAAAATAAACCTGTCCCTTTTTGGCAGGTTAGCTGTGGCGGTACTCGGCGATGATGAAGTCAATATCGGTTTGAAGGGTGTCCAAGTTTGCCAGGCGCTCTTTGTCGGCAGGGCGCGTGCGGTAGTAGTACGGCGTCATCTGGAACACCGCCTCGATGTCAGCCTGGGTCTGGAGCGTAATGTTCGCAGACACCCGCTGCGTTCCGACTAACTCGAGCTCGGTGGTCTTCGGCAGCTTCTCATCGTTAAGGTACGGTGTGTCGTAGAGCACCTCTTTAAGCCCAAAGAGATGACGGGCACCCGGCACCACGGTATAGAGCGAGCCCTCTGGCGCCAGCACGCGGGCAAACTCACGCTCGTTAAAGGGAGCGAAGAGCTCGGTCACCATATCGAAGGCGCCATCGGCCACGGGGATGTCCTTCATGTTGGCCACGAAGTAGGTCGCATCGCCGCGCTTGGCGGCAAGGCGCACCATCTCTTTGCCCAGGTCGAAACCGTAAGCATCCACGCCCGGCACCGCGCCCATGGCGCTGGTGTAGTAACCCTCGCCGCAGCATATATCGAGCAGCGTCATGGGGCCGTTCGTAGTCGCGGCACGCCCAGACACCTGCTTGCGTACCAGTTCAACCATCGCATCGCGCAACGGTGCATAGTAACCGCAGTTCAGAAAGTCACGACGGCTGCGCGCCTGCGACTTGGGATCACCCATGGAGTCGCCGCTCTTGGACGAGCGCAGCAGATATAGATAGCCCTCGCGCGCACGGTCAAACCGGTGTCCGCCCGCGCATGCAGCACCGCGCTCGTCGTCCACCAACGGCTCATGGCAAACGGGACACAACAACATGGCAACTCCTTAGCGCGAACAACACAACGCCCACCATTGTCGCACGCCTTCCCCGCCTAGTCATTGGGGACGTTCTTGAATGACTAGTCGTTTAAGAACGCCCCCAACGACTAGTCGATTAGGAGTATCATCGTCTGCGCAAATAAGCACGATATAGCACGTTAGAGATTGAGAGCGTATGGCTGATACCGTATCTAAGCATATTGACATGACCACCGGATCGCTGTGGCGCAATATTCCCCTGTTCGCCTTCCCCGTGGCCGCCACGAGCATCTTGGAGCAGCTGTCGAACCTCATCGCCACGGTCATTATCGGTAACTTCTCGGGCGACCAGGGAACCCTCGCCATGGCGGCGGTCGGCTCCAATGTTCCGCTTACCAGTCTTATGCTCAACCTGTTTATTGGCATGTCGCTTGGCTCCAACGTGGTCATCGCCAACGCTATCGGCCGCAACGATCAAAACATGGTCAAACGCGCCGTCCATACCTCGATTTTAATGGCACTCGTGGGCTTTGTCGTCATCGCTCTGGGCGAGATCTTTGCCGCCTTGATTCTCATTTTCATTGCAACAGCCTCAGGACTCAGCGCAACGCGTTGCGCTGAGTCCTGAGGCGCGAATCCGGGTAGGCAACCCCAGAGGGGCCGGAATCCCCCGGCCCGCGATGGAGGGAGGCCGGCATGTCCAGACCGAAGCCGTCCGGAAGGTCGTACGGGAGGCTCACGAGGCACGAGAGGAACACGGTCGAGAGGATGCTCGACCGCAACCGCAGCGCCCGCGAGATCGCCGCGGAGCTCGGCAGGTCGCCCTCGACCGTGACCAGGGAGGTGGCGGCGCACCGCTACGTCACCGCGCCGCGCTCGCGCTACGGCGAGCCCGCGCCCGCGGACCTGTCGGGGGCCTGCCCCAGGCTCTCCGCGTGGCCGAGGTGCTGCAACGGCTGCTCGCACAGGAGGGGCTACGGCTGCTCGAGGAGGCCCAGGGTGTTCTACAGCGCAAGGAGGGCGCAGGAGGCGGCCGACGCCGAGCTCTCGGCGAGCAGGTCCGGGATCGACGAGACCGAGGAGGGCGCCGCCGCCAAGCTCGCGGCCATCAGGGACGGGCTCGCGCGCGGGCTCTCCCCGCAGCAGATAGCGGCGACGACCCCCGGGCTCAGCGCCTCCACCGTCTACAGGTGGGTGGACGCCGGCTACGACGGCATGACGAACATGGA
>USOG01000025.1 GCA_900556365.1 uncultured Collinsella sp. | reverse complement strand
ACCGCCCCGGCAAGCGGCTTGTCGCCGTCGCTGCCGCGCTTGGTGAGCGCGAGATCCCAGGTGTAGGCGCACGCGTCGTCGCTCGGCGTGTGGGTGAAGCCAGCGTCGCCAGACTGATCGGCGAAGGGAGAGCGCGGGTAGCGCAGGTAGACCTCGTTGGGGTTGCCCTTCGCGATGCCGTGGTTGCACGCGCTGTTGAGCGGCGCATTGTACACGGCGACCACGCGGGCGCCCGCGGTAAAGGCGTCGGCCCCGCCGAGCGCAGCGATCAGGTCGCCGGTGCGCACGGTGAAGGTCTTGCCGTCGGCCGCTACCTTGGTGGCGCACTGGACCGTGATATCGGTCCAGCCCTTCGCGGGCTCGGTGCCGACGCGGCCGTCCTTACCGGCCGAGACGGCGTCGAAGCCACCGTCCGCGCCCGCCGCCACGTACACGCGCATGCTCGCGGCGACCTTGGAGGGGTCGAGCCCCGCGCTCATGGTGTCGACGAACTGCACCGCATAGGTGTCGTAGGCCGTGAGCCCCGCCGGGACCGTGGCAGAGAGGCGCCAGTACAGGTCGTCGGCGACCGTGGCGTCGGCGGCCTTCTGCCAGGCGGCGGTGCTGTCCTCCAGCACGTGCTTGGACACCTTGGGCGTCGCCGCCTTGGGCTTGACGGTAACGGCACTGCCGCCGACCAGGGCCATGATCGGCGCGGTGCCGGCCTCGTTCTGGGAAATGGCGTCGTCGTCGGCGACGATGAGCCAGTAGCCGCAGGGCAGCTCGGCCGTTGTGCCCGCGTTAAGGGCCACAGACACGGCGCCAGACCTCTGGAGGGAACGAGCGAGCTGTGCGCTCAGCGCACTCGTAAGGTGGGAATCGGTGTTGAGCCACTCGGCAGCTTCCTGCGCGGTTGTCTGGGATTTGGGCATGCCGGCGCTGTGCAGCACAGGCAGCGCGGCGTCGCGCACGGCGTCGCTTGCCCAGGCGAGGTCGGTGGCGACCTTGGCGTCGCTGTCGCCGTCGACGACGTTGGCGCTAAAGATCTGGTAGGCGTCGTAGCTGCGCGCCACGGTGCCGCTCACCGTGATGGAACCGTTCGAGGTCGGCGCAGCCTGCGCGGATGCGGGGAACACAACCGCGCAGGTGCCGATCAGGAGGGCAAGCAACGCAAACAAAACCGGGAAGGAGCAAACTTTCTTATTCACGACGCTCGCCTCCCTTCGCATTCGCCTTGCGACGAATGTGCATCCAGGCTGCAGCAGCGCAAAGCACCGCCGCGCCGGCAAGGTACGTCAGAGTGACGCCCGACATACCAGAAAGGGGCAAAGAAGTGGTGTAGGAGTTGGTGAAGGTGGGAGTGGACTCGGGCTTGGTAGTATCGGATCCATCGTTGTAATTCACGAGAGTCTGCTTGCCTTCGTCGATGGCATTACCGTCAGCATCCTTGATCTGGGTGTAGGTCACCTTCGTGGCAGTGATCGTGCCATCTTTCTGATCCGTCATCGTGACATCGAACCTGTAAACCGATTTGTCATACTTGTAGTGCGAGAGAGGCGAACTCTCGTCTTTCTCGTGCACATAGTACGTAAAGGTCTTAGAAGCGCCACGACCCGTGGAGTCACCAGCAATGTAGGGGTCCTTCGTGATATCAGAAAGTGAATACTTGATCCCTTCGTTAGAATCGTTCAAGAACGGAAGCGTCTGAGTCGCGCCTCCCGTTGCATCAGTCTTCACAGTTCTGACGTTATTACCCTCAAACTTCTCGTTATCCGCAAACTCGAGCGTAAACTCCTTCATCTCGCCACCCTTAACGACCTTAGTCGCCTTAGGAGTCCAAGAGCCGCTGGAGGTGTACTGAGTGTACACGTTGGTGAAGGTCTTTTCCCCATTGGAGCCAGCGACCAAATAATAATAGCCGTCAGAATCTGGCTGCACAGGACGCGGACCGCTAGTTGAATCACCGGAGTGCTTGATTACAGTCATGCCATTAATCGTGTAGTTATGAACTATGAGATCTGTAGTCGAGTTCGGATCTTTCTGCGTCGGAACAGACATGAGCACAGTCTGATGGTCCTCGACCGTCACCACAATCTCGTACACGGCGGGGTCATATGTGATGTCGGAAACCTTTCCGGCATTTTCGGCTAGGTAATATGTAATCGTGTCAGCCGTACCGCTCGCTGCGAACTGCTCACCAAGGTTAAACGTGATGTTGCCGTATGCATCATTATTTGCTGTTCCTACCTTAGTGCAAGCGTCGCGATTGAATGTCCCATTAGCGAAAGGATCATCCGAACCCTTGCGGTAGACCGTAAAGGAGAACTCCCCATCTTTGAGGTCGCGGCCGTTCAGCTCCTTTGACGCCTTCAGCTTAAGGCTCGGGTAGACATACGTATCCGCAGGCTGACCCAAGTACAGATCGCCGTTCGACATGATGCCGCCACCATGGTTCCAGGAATAATTGCCGGTGATGAACGTTGTCGCTTTACTCTGCGCAGTAGTTGCAGCGGGGTCTCCAGCTTGAACTCCCGAGCTCAGACCGATGCTCTTATATACCTGCACGCCACCGTTGGCGGGGATAGTAATAGCTTGCGCAAGCTCTTTACTTCCCGAGTATTCGGCATCACCGCCACCGAGCATTTTGCCAATCACCGCCGCGATTGGCTCATTGTGCTCTTTCGCCGCAAGAAAGAAATCAGCATGACCGTTGTTGCGAAATGTATCGCTGCAGTACGCGTCATAGTCTTGGTTTTTTTCGTGTCCGCCACTAGATAGGTGAGGGGTGCCGTCGTTGCCATCTACATATTTTTTATAGCTTTGTTCTCCTTCGGCAGAAGTATTCCCGAAAATCGCTGTGCCGTCGGTATTCGTCACCAAGGTTTTACCCGTCGGGCAAACCGCAACGCCACCACCGTAGCCACCGGCGGTATTGCTGCTTATATAGGAGTTATAGACAAATAGCCTACCCGCATCAGATGGGGTCTCATTACAGCCCTGGACGAAGATGCCGCCTCCGCCCCAGTCAAAGCGAGACATGCAGTGGTTATTAGTGATGTAGACTGGACTAGAATTTGGCGGAACTTTTATTTCCGCGTCAACCTTCTGGCCCACTCGGATGCCGGCACCTTCAGATTTGTAGCTAACGTTAGAGGCAATAATTCCTCCCGTAATTTTGAGCCATGCCATATCCTTGCGAGAACCGCCTCGCCATTGATCGGTAACGTAAACGCCGCCACCGGCTTCTTCAGAATTATTGCCAGTAATCTGGCCACCGGAAATGGTGACATGGGCGCCTTCTTTGGCAGCAAGCCCAGCGCCGCCATGACAACCCCAGCCATCCTTACCGCAGAATTTGGCATAGCGATTGTTCGTAATGTAACCGCCGGAAACAGTAACGCTGCCGCCATATTCGGCCATGATGCCGCCACCAAATCCGTCAATGTTATTAAGCGTGCTGTTACCGGAAATTACGCCACCGGTCACTGTGACTGCAGACCCATTGGCATATACACCGCCGCCACTAGGAGCGCGGTTGCCGGCAATTACGCCATCAGAAATGCTAAGAGGCGAATTGTAGACAGATATTCCTGCGCCGGCACCATTGTACCGACAATGACCTCCACAAACGTAACCACCGTTCATATTGACGGTCGACTTATTCTCCGCGTACACCAGGCTTCGGACATGGGAGTCTTTCTCTTGTGTGAGCACGCCGTTCTCAAGACTGAAATGACCGCCGTTGATGTTGATGAGCTTCAGGTTTTCATTGCCACCGCATGCCACGATGGCGCCTTTAATCTCGACTCTATGTTCGAAAAGCGTCTCGGTTGTCTTGGTTGTGTCTGTTGCACTCGGGGACGATTGGGTCACATAGTAGGTAAGGTTAGACGGAATGCCATCGGCGTCGTAAACCAACTTTGCTTCTTTACCATAATTGTTGCGATCTAAATTCTGGCCCTGATCATTTAGCTGCTTGCCTTTGTCGACTTTTTCACTCTCTTTCTCAGGATCAGAATCATTAATTAAATCCTTAATTGTAAGTGTCGCGCCACCGGTGATGTTAAACAGGGGCTGGCTCTGATTCGTATATTTAATCTTGTGACCGTTTAGATTTAGTGTGATATTGCTGCCGTCTTCGTGGAGCTGAATTGTCGTGCTGGTATCAATATCGTTCGAAAGCTCAAAGTTGACAGTGCCTTTCGCACTCTCCAGCTTTTTTTTCAGCATATCCGCGTTATCTATGCTATCTATCTCACCGGATGCCGTTTCGGCCTGCCCGCCTTCCACAGCATTGTCATCCGACGTCTCGCCGTCTTCACCCCGTAGCTCGTCCTCAAGCTGATCATCAGCCTGATTCTGCTCAACGTCATTTGTAGGATTTGTCTCGTCGCCCTCGGTCTCGTCACTATTCCGATTTTCGGCATCTTTGCCCGTGGAATTGCCTGCAACGGCCTCCTCGCCCAAAGTGTTCTCGTCTGCAACGGCTTCCTCGATAGAACCCGCCTGGGCATCGTTGGCAATGGCCTGCGAGATCGGAGGCATGACGAGCGACAGTACCAGGCTCAAAACGGAGGCTCCGCACAAAACGCCTGCCAGTACACGGCGCGTCGCTTTATTACTCTGCTTAGATTTGTCTGAATTCGCTTTCATCGATGTCTCCTCCCCAAGAGACCGCGATCTTGCTCTTTCACTATCAAACGTATCTGCGCAACCTGTAATTGCGCACGTTTAGTAATCCATATTGTAACGATTGTTTGAACATCTGAGCAACAAAACCGACAATTTTGTAGCGAATTCTCAATTCTCTTGACATTTTCTCAGATTTACCTTCGTTTATTCGCTATTTATTTTTTGTTTCTACTGGTAATTTAGTTGCCTATCCATTTTTTAATGGCATTAGATTAATTTGCACAACATTTTGCTCAAGAGTAAACATCCTGTAAACAGTTGAAAATTGACCATGAGCTGTAAGTCATTTACCGGGAGAAATACCCTACCAAACTGATGAGAATATCTTTAGCTCATCGGTAGTCAGAAGCGTAATGTTCAGACAACCATATTTGTATTTGCGCGCAGATTGTAGGTATCAACTCGCCCAAATCGCCTGAGGCCACCACGAAGGTGCCCGTCCCCTTTGTGGTGATTCTGCCCCGGCGCTACAGCAGATGTTCCTCGATAAAGATCGCGATGCCGTCTTCGTCGTTGCTCGCGGTTACAAAGTCGGCGGCGGCACGGGTGGCGTCGCTGCCGTTTGCCATAGCCACGCCCACGCCAGCGTCGGCCACCATGCAGGTGTCGTTATCGGCATCGCCAAACACACAGATGTTCTGGAGCTCCATGTCGTTGAGCTCCGCCACGCGCACAAGGCCGCGCGTCTTGGACACATGCGGATCCATGAACTCGTAGAGCCGCTGCGTGGTTTGCAGAGCCGCCGCCTTAACAGTGTTATCGGCAAACGTCGACGCCCGCTCAATCACCCGCGGCATCGCCTCGGGCGCCATGGTAAACATCACCTTGGTCTGCGGCTCGCGCAAAAACTCGGCAAAGTCGACCACCTTGTAGGGCACGCCGTCGACACGCGACAGGTGCTCGACGCATGCATTGCTCTCGGGCACATAGAGCACGCCGTCTCGGGGGCAGACGGGCGTTGCCGGAAGGTCCGCCATGTGCTTGCAGATGCGCGCGATGGTCTCGCCCGGCAGCGGATAGCTCAGCTCGTTGATGTCGTGCGCGCGGTCGATGACCTCGGCGCCACCGCAGCCCACGAGCACGTCCACCAGGCCTTCGATGCCCCAGAGCTCGTACATGGCCTCGGTCGCGTGGGCGTCGCGCCCGGTGCACAGACCAAAGAGCACGCCGCGCTCGCGCAGGGCGCGGATCGCTGCCACGGTGCGCGGGGACACCGTGTGCTGGCTCGTGAGCAGCGTGCCGTCGATATCGCAGAATACGGCTTTGATGTGGCTAAAGGTGGTGTCCATGGGGGCCTTTCTGGGTTGTGCGGCGGTGTGGGGTGTATTCGTGAACGGCGTACATGGTATACCAAGGCGCAGGCCGTTGGGGCCCGATCGACACAAAGGTGCCTGGCCCCTTTGTGGTGGCCTGGCCCGGGGCGCAAACCATCACAACATTCGACGTTATTCGGCAAAATCGCGATTTTCATCGAATGTTGTGATGGTTTTTACTGCCTTGCGGCACGATCCAAATGCCGGCGTCCAAACAGCAGCAGCGTCGCGGGAACCGCCGTCACGACCATGCCCGCACCAACGAGCGTCTGCTGCACGCCAAACGTCGCCGCCAGCCAGGGAGCAATCGCCAGCGGGGCTACGCCGGCGAACATGTTGCCAAAGCCCATGACCGAGTTCACGCGACCGAGCTGCTCGAGCGGGGCCGTCGTTTGCACGATCGTGTTGTGGAGCGGGTTGACGACGCCCCAGGCCACGCCCAGGGCAATCTGTCCGACGAGGGCTACGCCCACGTACGGCGTCCCCACATAGAGCAAACTTCCCAGACCCACGGACATAAGCGCCACGAGCAGCGTTTTTAGGTTGACCAGATGCGGCGGCAAGCGGAGCGCGACCACGGCGCCCAGCACCGCGCCCACACCGCTGGCCGACGAGAGCCAGCCCATCCATTCGACACCGACGTGTAGGACATCGCGGTAGAAGAACGATTCCAGCGGGTCAAAGGCGCCATAGCCAAAGTTCGAAAGAAAGATGATGCAGAACAGCAGGGCGAGGACGCTGTTGGTGAAGACTGTCTTGATGCTGGTCGCGAAGGTGACACGAGTGGATGCTCTGGGGTTGGAGCTTTGTCCCGCACGCTCCCCTTCCTCTGCCGAATCGGCATCCGCATGCCCGGCGACATAGCTGGTCTGCGGCCTAAAGCCCCAACCAGCGACGAGCGCCAACACGGTAAAGAGCATCATGAGCGCGAACACCGCGCGCGACGACGCAGCCGCCGCGACAAAGCCACCCAGCGTGGGGCCAATGATGATGCTCACGTTTGAGAACATGGCGATGGCGGAGTTGATGTCTTTGAGCTCGACGGGGTCGTCGGTGAGATAGGCCGGATAGGATGTGGCAATGGGCTGGGCGAATCCCATCGTAAAGCCCAGAAACACCGCGCCGAGCAGGACGACGCCGGTCGCGCTGCCAAAGGCGAGGATCGCCGTGCCGGTTGCCAGCGTGCCGACGATGCTCAGCAAGAAATGACGGCGCGGACCCCAGGCGTCGAGCGCCGCGCCGCCCGCAAAGGATCCCAGGATCACGAAAACGTTCATAAACAGGACAGCCAGCGATGTCGCAACGACCGAGGCGTCATCCGCATAGGTGAGCGTTCCGATGACGCCGATAAAATAACTGGTCTGAAAACCGGTGTAGATGAGAAAGCGCATCGCCACCAGGCGCTTGGCCTGCATGGACAGCGATGATTGAGGCTTTGAGAAAAGAGAGGCGGGCATGGAGACTCCTTGTTTCATACGAATGCGGACGGCGGGCATTCACCACCGTCTGTCAAATCAATCTATCCGCATGAAACATTAAGGACGCATCAAGCCCCTTCTCTCCGTTTTTCGCCCGTCATGAACTACTTGGTAGATTGTAAGGCATGCCCCACACATCTACCAAAGCAAAATCCACCACAAAGGTGCCTGGCCCCTTTGTGGTGGAAGTGACGTTTGCCCAGATAAAACCTGCCGAAATAAACCTGTCCCTTTTTGGCAGGTTTTAGGCCAGATGATCTTGGATCAGATCGCAGATGGCTCGGGCGTCGTTGATGTTGACGGCTCGGGTTGCAAAGCCGGCGTCGAAGGCCTGACGCGCCAGGGCTTCGTTGCAGGCAAGGGCCAGCGTGCGGCCGTCGACCAGGTCGAGCGAGCTCTTGCCGCGCAGACGGTCGACACCGGAGCGCGCGACCACGATGTTGTCGAAGCCCTCGGTCTTGTAGCCCTCGATGATCACCACGTCGACATCGTTGTAACGCGACAGCAGCTCGCGCGCGGGCATCTCGTCCTCCTCGCGCGTGTCGGCGTACTCCGCCCAGCGCGTGGCGCAGATGAGGCCAACGTGCTTGGATCCGGCCTGGTGATGGCGCCACGTATCCTTAGCGGGCACATCGATATCAAAGCCGTGATGCCCATGATGCTTGAGCGAACCCACGCGCAGGCCACGGCGGGTGAGCTCGGCGATAACCTTCTCGACGAGCGTGGTCTTGCCCGAGTTTTGGTAGCCGATAAACGCGATCGCGGGGACGGCTGGGGTGGGAGCTGCGGGTGCGACGGGTGCGTTCGCGGGTGCGTTGCCCGCGGCTCCCACGGCCTCAACAGCAGCGGCCTGGCGTTCGGCGCGATCCCACACGCCCGAGCGGCCGCCTTCCTTGTGCAGCAGGCGCACGTCGACGATCTCCATGCCGCGGTCGACGGCCTTGCACATGTCGTAGATGGTCAGACACGCGGCACTCGCGCCGGTCAGGGCCTCCATCTCGATACCCGTCTTGCCCGTTACGCCGGCCGTGACCAGCACGTGAAAGCCAACCTGCCCGTCTGCGCGCGCCGGTGCCCAGCCCTCGGCCGGCGTCCCCGCCGGAGCGATGGGCGCAATGTCACACTTACTCTTGGTAATGAGCAACGGATGGCACATGGGGATGATGTCGCTCGCGCGCTTGATGGCCATGATGCCCGCCACGCGCGCGCAGGCGAGCACGTCGCCCTTTTTGGCGCGGTCCTGCAGCACCATAGCCTGCGTCTCAGGGTGCATGAGGATGGTGCCCTCGGCGATGGCGATGCGATGGGTCTCGGCCTTGTCGGACACGTCGACCATGCGAACCTCGCCCTTGGCGTCCACGTGCGTCAGCTCGTCGCGACGGGCGTCACGGGCCGGCTCGACGGCGGCGCTGGCGGTCGGCTGCGCGGATGCGTCGGCGTTGCCAGCATTCGCCGCAGCCGTGACTTTGTGGGCAGACATCGCGGCCCCGCGAGCGGCCTTGGTGGCATCGGCGTACCTGCTCTTGGCCATATGATCATCCTCCGATTTGGGACATAAATCGTTGCGTGCCCTCAATTATCGCGTGTTCCTGCGGTTTGTGGGCCACGGCATCGCGCCAAATCGAAAGTACCTGCATATCATCACCACGACGCAGGGCGTCACGCACCGAATACTCGGCATCGCTGAACAGGCACGGACGCACATTGCCATCGGCCGTCAGGCGCAGGCGGTTGCAATTCGCACAAAAATGGTTGGACATGGCGCTAATAAAGCCGACCGTTCCTGCCGCACCCGGAAAGTGCCAATAGCGCGCAGGGCCCGCGCCGGCAGGAGCGTCGTTGATGTCGAGCGGCTCGAGCTCGCCCAGTCCCGCCGCGGTGGCCCCGGCATTGATGCGCGCCCGCAGCTCGTCGCTCGGCACGGTATCACTCGCGTCCCACAGCTCGGGATTGAGCGTGGGCGCATGCGGGTCCACAGCGCAATGCGAGCTCGTGTGTTCGTCGCCGATAGGCATGTATTCGATAAAGCGCAGGTGGATGGGGCGGTCGAGCGTGAGCCGCGCAAGGGCCGCTACATCCTGGTTGAGCCGGCGCACCACAACGCAGTTGACCTTAACGGGCTCAAAGCCCCAGGCCAGTGCCGCGTCGATGCCCGCCATGGTCTGCTCGAGCCGACCCAGGCGCGTGATCTTACCAAACAGATCGGGGTCGAGCGTGTCGAGCGAGATGTTAACGCGGTTAAGGCCGGCATCTTTGAGCTGTGGTGCCAGCTTGGGCAGCAGGGCGCCGTTGGTGGTAAGCGAGATGTCATCGATCTGCGGAATCGCGCGAATGTCGCGAATGAGCGGAATAATACGGCGGCTGACCAGCGGCTCGCCACCCGTCAGGCGCACGCGGCGAATGCCCTCCCCCGCTACCAAGCGCACAAAGCGGGCAATTTCCTCGGCGCTGAGTAGCTCGTCGTGTGCGCGGGGCGCCACGCCATCGGCCGGCATGCAGTAAATGCAGCGGAAATTGCACTTGTCGGTAACGGCAATGCGCAGGTAGTTGATATCGCGACCAAAGCCGTCATGTTGCACGTGCCCGTCCACGCAGCCCTCCCCTCACGCGGCGTTTTATTCTTCAGGGAATATAGTACCGCACACGGGAATTGGGTCGACATGCGTACGACACAAGGGGCCTCTGCGAACAAGTCGGCGTTCCGGGCCCCATCCTCGGCAGTCAAACCGTCCCAACATTCGATGCTTTTTCCAATTTTGGCAAAAAACGTCGAATGTTGGGACGGTTTGTCCGCTCACAGCACCCAGCAGAAGGGCCAAAGCGTCCCTAGAGGTCACTACTCCAGTTGCGAATCACGAACTCCCGCAGGTCATTCTGCCGTTTCTGGAATGCCTCGCTTCGGTCGCACTTGAGGCCCATAGCGAGTGCGATAGCGTTCATCGCCCGGTGCAATTGCAGCTGGTGGGCAAACTGAGTCCCGGTGAGGACAATCATCCTAAAGCCCAGCGCGCTCAGCACGGTCATACGCTCCGCATCAGATGCACTGCGCTGTTTATCCAGATGGTCCGAGCCGTTGTATTCAACCCCCGTACCGCTCGCAGGTGCATATACGTCGATCTCGAAATACCCGGCCTTAGCAAGGTATTTGAACTCGCTGGGGACATCGACCCGATGGTTGAGCTCGATTTTGGTGTATCCCAGCCCTCCCTGGGAACGCTTCGCGACGACCAGGATTGCGGCGGCCGTCTCCATGGGCGACCGCGCGCCATCGTGCACGCGCTTGAGCACGGTGGCCGCGCGTGCGGTCCCCTGTCGACATCGGTTCTCACTGCAATAAGCTATCAAGTCGGCAACGGTATGCCTCTGCCCCATCTCGATATATTTGCCTGTCGACAGATGATTCAAATGGTATCGGGCGCAGATTTCATAGCCATACTCCAGCTGCTCGAGCTCGCTCATCCACGAGCCCGCCTGAACAAAGCACATGGCCTCATCAACCACCAAGAGACCTTCTGCCACCTCGATAAGATGATCCGAAGGTATAGGCGCTCCAAACACGTGGCGTCGAAGGCCCGCCGGCCGAGAGCGCTCAAAATCGAAGCTAACCAGCGTGTCGATGCGGTCGAGCTCCTCACGTGGAACACCAAGTGAGACCAGATAATCGGTGACAATCTCAACCGCCGCAGAAATTCTCAGCCCCTTGGCATCTAGTCCCAGTTTGGGCAGCGCTTCGGCTGGCCCCGCCTCGCTGGCAAACGAATCCTCATCGTATAGGCTACTCGCCCGCGAGAGCGGCTCGGACGGACGCGCCACGTTGTGGTACAGCCAGGCAGTCTTATGGGACAGGACGATCGGCAGGTCCATGAGCCCTCCAATGAGTCGGATAACCAACCTTATTCCCCTGCACGCGGCTTCGCACACCTTTGCGTGCAAGAAAGCGGTTCCATCCCGTCGAGCGACAGAAAAACCGTCCCAACATTCGATGCTTTTCCCGATATTGGCAAAAAACGTCGAATGTTGGGACGGTTTGGGGCGAGGTAAGGGGCATGGAGGGTCAAAGCATCGTGCTCGGAGCGTGACTTTCTCGCCCCACTGCCGACACAAACCTTGACTCTACAATCGTTGTAGGGTTTTCACTACACTGGTAGTTAAACGACCCAAGCCAGAAAGCCCCGCCCATGGAACACGACCTCACACGCGGCAATGTCCTTAAGACCATCGCGGTCTTTGCCCTGCCTTATATGCTCTCGTACTTTTTGCAGATGCTCTACGGCATGGCCGACCTGTACATGATGGGACAGTTTAGCGGCGCCGCCGGCATCACCGCCGTGGGCAACGGCGCGCAGACGCTCTATATCATTACCGTAACGCTCGTGGGCCTGGCAATGGGAACGACGGTCATCGTCGGCCACGCCGTGGGCTCACGCCGCTTCGACCGCGCCGAGACAGCCATCGGCAACACCATCACGCTCTTTATGGGTGTCTCGGTGGTGCTGGCAGCCATCTTGCTCGCGCTGTGCCCGCAGATCGTGGCACTCATTGGCACGCCGGCCGAGGCAGTCGAAGGCACCGCCGCTTACCTGCGCATTTGCTTTGTCGGCATTCCCTTTATCGCCGCGTACAACATTCTTTCGGCCATCTTTCGCGGGCTGGGCGATTCGCGCTCGCCCATGTACGTGATTGGCGTGGCATGCATCATCAACATCGCGCTCGACTTTCTGTTTATCGGCCACATGGGGCTCGGCCCCGTGGGCGCAGCACTCGGCACGGTAACCGCCCAGACGGCCAGCGTTGCCCTCGCGCTCGTGTGGCTCAAGAGCCGTCGCACGAACATCCACGTCAAGCGCAGCGACCTGCGCCCCCAGCCCGAGGTGCTCGGCAGCATTCTTAAGATCGGCGTGCCTGTGGCTGTGCAGGACGGCTGCATCCAGGTGGCATTTATGTTTATCACCGTCATCGCCAACCACCGTGGGCTAGTCGACGCCGCCGCTGTGGGCCTGGTCGAAAAGATGATCAGCTTTTTGTTTATCGTGCCGAGTTCCATGGGCGCTACCGTCAGCGCACTCACGGCGCAAAACGCCGGCGCGGGCAAGGGCGATCGTGCACGTCAGGTGCTCAAGGACGCCATGACGATCTCAGTAGTATACGGCTGCCTGATCACGGTGCTGATGTGGCTGGTGGCGCCGGCGTTTATCGGCTTTTTTGCCAAGGACGCCGCGGTGGTCGCCGCCGGCACCGGCTATATGCGCAGCTACATTTTCGACGCGATTTTTGCCGGCATCCACATTTGCTTTAGCGGCTTTTTCGCTGCATACGGCAAGAGCTACATCGGCTTTGCGCACAACGTGCTGGCCGTGGCGCTCATTCGCGTGCCCGGCGCTTGGCTGCTGTCGAACGCCTATTCCGACACGTTGTTTCCCATGGGCATCGCTTCGCCGTGCGGATCGATTTTGTCGGCAGTCATCTGTGTTGTCGCGTTTACCGTGCTCAACCGGCGCGGGGCTTTTGACAAGTTGGTGGCCTAGCGGGGCGATGCTAGCCTGACGCCCCTCCCCTGTTTTTTACCGAAAGGAGCGGTCCTGTGACCGACTCGCCAACTGAACATACCGAGGGTCTGCTCCGCATTGGCGAGGTGGCGCGCCTGTTTAACCTGAGCGTGGGCACGCTGCGCCATTACGAGCAGATGGGCTTGCTGGACCCGGCGCACATCGATCCGGCAAGCGGGTACCGCTACTACGGATCGCGGCAGCTCTCCACCCTCAACACCATCAGCCACCTGCGTGTTCTCGACTTGCCGCTCGCGCAAATCCGCGAGTTTGTGACCACGCGCGATGTGAACCTTATGCAGCGGCAGCT
>USOG01000024.1 GCA_900556365.1 uncultured Collinsella sp. | reverse complement strand
TGAGCAGGTGGGCGCCCAGGAATGCCACGTTGGACAGACGACCGCCTGCTTTAAGGAAGGCTAGGTCGGTAGGAACAAAGCCCAGCAGCACACGGTCCATGACGGAATTCGTAAAAGCAAAGATCTCGTCGACGGTGGCATCGGGGTGAGCCTCGATGTATTTGGCGGTCTCGACGACAACGAGCGACTGGCCCACCGAGACAAAACGCGTGTCCATGGAGAACACGTAGTCGCGCCCCTTGGCGGCGATCTTCGATGATTGATGCGAGCAGGTCGTGGCCTCGGAATACGCGAGATGCAAAATAGTCGCGGCGGGCTGCTCGGCATGAATTCGGTCATACACGTGAGCAAAATCCGCAGGCGCGCAGCCACTAGTCTTGGGCATTACGCCAAACTCGTTGCAGCGTGAATAAATCTCGAGCGGATCGATCGAACCGTCCTCGACGGTCTCGTCACCAATCGTGACATGCATGGGCACGCGCACGATGCCGTAGCGCTCGCAAAGCTCCGGCGTCACATCCGACCCAGACTCAACCACGATTACGTACTTGCCCATTATTATCACGACCCATCTCAACATTGGCTTTTCAATACATGGCACGCGCCGCCGCACTGTTGCACAACAGCATCCAAGCACCAAAGAGACGCCGCCCCTTGCACAACAAAGGACAGCGTCTCCCTGGAAAACTCCGTGCATCCTGAGATTCTACACGGTTTATTAAGGAGTGTTACTTATTCCGCAAACGGTCGCTATATGCGGTAAGCGGTAGTTGGCCGCGACAACTGCGACACATTCCGTCCAGTAAATCCAATCGTGCTCCACGCACGGTTAATGCACGAGGCGGTAGAAATTCATCGATGCCGCACCCTCGGCGTGCAGCTCCATCGCCGGAACCGCCGGCGAATAGGTACGGCTCGTAAGTGCCGCCTCGCCGTCATTTGCAAAAATCTCGACCATCGTAGTGTCCGAAAGCACGCGTAGGTCGCGAAGCTCGCCGAGCTCAATCGACCTCTGGTCGCGCCCATAGCCTTCGTCACCCATATCGAGGGTAAGCATCTCGTCCGTATAACGCACAAAGACACCCTTGCGGATTTCGAGCTCGACCATCTTGGCGCCCTCGCAGGAAACCACAAGATCAAACAGGCGGCCCGGCTCCTCAACGGTTTCACCGCCTGTCGCGCGAACGCAGTCGCCGCGCATCCTCTCAATCTCGTGCGCCGGCTGCTGACAGAGCTTACCATCGCGCATGCTCAGTTCTCTCGGCACCGTCAACGCGCACTGCCACCCGCGTGTAACCGTCGGGCTTTCTGCCGTCGCATCGGGGCAACCAGACCACCCGATCATCAAACGCCGACCCGCAGCATCCTCAAAGGACTGTGGTGCGTAGAAATCAAAGCCGGCATCGACCATCGGGGGCATGCCCTGCCCGGTGATCTTAAAACTCGGTGCCTTCCAATCGGCCTCGATGGGAAACCACACGCACTGGTGCGGATTGCGGTAACGCCAACCATCGGCGGGCACGCCCTGCGGACAGCAAACGAGAATAAGCTCGCCATCAAGCTCAAACAGATCAGGGCACTCCCACATAAAGCCGAACTTCTCGCCCAGCTCAATGCGCGTCGCATAGCTCCAGCCCTCTAGATCGCGCGAAGTATAGACAAGCACACAGCCACGGTCGTCTTTCGTACGAGCGCCCAGAACCATGTAGTAGATACCATCGTGCTCAAGGATCTTGGGGTCGCGTACGTGCGTACCGATATCGTCGGGGTAATCGACCGGCCCAACAGCCACACGCTTCTTGCCCAATTCGTCGGGATTCTCGGCAACTATATGAATTTGGTTTTGCTCACGGCCCGTCAACACGTAGTCGTAATCATCGCGGTCAAAATGCTTGACGTTGCCGGTATAGAAGTAGTGAATCTTGCCGTCGTGTACAAAGGCAGAACCAGAATACGCTCCACTCGCATCCAAATTAGAATCGGGGAACAGCACGGGGCCGCGATTCTCGTACGTCACAAAATCCTTTGTCGTCAGATGATTCCAAAGCACTGGACCGCCATGCGCAGCATCGAATGGATCGTATTGGTGATAGATGTGATACGTATCACCGATCTGCACCAAACCGTTGGGGTCGTTGAGCCAGCCAAGCTCAGGCTCCACATGGAACAGGAGCCTATCGGGGTCGGACGCGACGCGAGCCGCCGTCTCATCCTGTCCGGCTCGCCACTGCTCATAGTCCGCGCGTGTCACCTTATTTTTTTGATTAAACATCGCCGTTGACTTTCTCGTCTATGGGGAAGGACGTTCGACTCACACGAGTCGAACGCCCTTCCCCAAATGGACTTATCCTCAGATTACGCTGAACGGCTCAACTAGAAGCTAACGTCGAAGCCAGCGCCAGCGCCCTCTTCATCGGTGGTCGGCACGCCCTTTGCCTTGTTGTAGGCAAAGATCAAGACGATTGGCACGATGAAGGCGATGAGATTGCCAGCCACATACCACACGAGCGTCTCGGGCGTGACGATGAGCAGGCCAAGCACTCCGGTCAGACCCTGACCGATGGCGCGCACCTCAAAGAGCTTCACGAAGGCACCGCCGCAGCCTGCACCGATGCAAGCGCAGACGAACGGAATGATCGAGTAGCGCATGTTTGCAGCAAAGATTGCGGGCTCGGAGATACCGACCAGCGTCGGGATAAAGGACGACATGCAGATGTTGCGCTCTTTGGAGTGCTTCTTGTGAATGAGATACATGCCGATGGCGCCGCCGCCCTGGGCGATGATGGAAACCGACCAGATGGCCTGGATGTAGTTGAAGCCAGTCGTGGCAACAAGGTTTGCCTCGATACCCTGGATGAACTGATGCGTACCGGTAACGACGAGCGGCTGCAGGAACGCGGCGAAGACAAAGGCGCCAAAGACGCCCATCCTGTTGTACAGGACATCGATTACGCCAGCGAGGACGTCGCCGATCAGGTTGCCGAGCGGGCCGAACACGGTGAACAGGGCGACGTTAGCAAGAATCAGGGTAACGGTCGGGACAAAGACGAACGAAACGACCTCGGGGATGTACTTCTGGGCAATCTTTTCGACCTTGGCCATAAACCAGGCAGTCAGGATTGCAGGGAATACGCCGCCCTGGAAAGCAACCATGGGAATGGAGAGCGGACCAAAGTTCCAGTACTCAGCACCCGTCGGGTCCATAACGAACGTGTTGCGGTTCATAAGGCTCGGGTGAACCATGACGATACCGACGAGGATGCCCAGGATCGGGTTACCGCCAAAACGCTTGACCGCGCTGTACATAACCAGGACAGGCAGGTAGTCGAACGTGGTGGCGATAATGGCAAAGAAGCTTGCGAGGTTCTTGAGGAACTCGCTGTGATCGGCGAGGCTGCCTTCCATGCCAAAGAGGCCGTTGGCAACGATCAGCGACTTAAGGCCGATGATGATTGCAGCGCCGACGAAGGCGGGAATGATGGGGATAAAGATGTCCGAGAATACCTTGAGGACCGAGAAGAACTTGCCCTTCTTGTCCGCCTCAGCGCCCTTGACCTCGGAAGCACTGATCTCCTTAACGCCCGTCAGAGCCATAAACTCATCGTAAACCTTGTTGACGGTACCGGTACCGAAGATGATCATGAGCTGGCCGCTGTTGTACAGCACGCCCTTGACGCCATCGATGTTCTCGAGCTCGGCCTTGTTATATTTGCTCGTATCCTTGAGCACCAGACGCAGACGGGTCACGCAATGCGTGGCGCCCTCGATGTTCTCCAGTCCGCCGACGTTGTCGACGACTTGCTGGGACACTGCCTTGTAGTCCATGTTCCTCTCCATTCCTTTTCTAAATCATAAAACGGTTCGTTGCCGCTACAGAGACGCGATCGTTGCGTTTGCGCACTTGAGCGCACCGTCGGTGACGGTAAGCGCCACACCCTGGCCCTGCTTGTTGCAGAAGCGAGCGTTGAGCGCAACATCATCGACAAAGATGGTCGCGATGTCGTCGTCGACGACCAGACGCACATGGTGAGTGCCCTCGCCCTTAAAGAACAACGGACGCTCGAGGCCCATGTTGTTGACCTGGAACCACGGGTACTGGGGAGCCGGCGTGAACTCGAGCTTGCCCTCACGCAGGTTGGCGCGGAACTCATAGGCAAGACCGGTCTCGGCGTCCTCGGCGAGCTTCACCGAGAAGCCGGCAGCGTCACCGGCGAGCTCGATGTCGGCGTCGAGCATATAGGTGGAACCGGCATCCGCGGCGAGCACCCGCTCGACCTTGCCCGACTCGCAGGAAAGCTCAAAGGCCTCGACTGCCTTAGCCTCGCCAAAGGCGCCAAGCATGCTGTCAGGGAGCTTGGTGCCGAGCGTTCCGTCGGCACGCTGAACGATCTCGAGAGGCATAAAGGTGCCACCCCACAGGTAAGAGCTGGGGTCGCCACCCTCGTCACGCGTAGGAACCCAACCAAAGAGAACGCGGCGCTCGCCATCAAATGCGGTACGCGCGGCATAGTACGCGCGGCCATCGAATGAATCGTCAGCAGGAGTGATCCAAGGACCGTTGATAGAGCGAGACATGCGGTAACGGGTCTTGTTGCCATCACTGTACTCGGAGAACACCAGATACCACCAGTCGCCCATCTTAAAGAGATCAGGCATCTCAAACATGGTGTACAGGCCCGGGTTCCACCAGTCGCCCTGGAACTCCCAGTTGGTCAGATCCTTGGAGGTGAACTTGACCAGGCGGCCGGTCATCAGACGCTTGTCCTCGCCCACACGCGTGCCGAGGATGAGCATGTACTCTTCGTTCTCCTCATCCCAAAGCACAAAGGGATCGCGCCAGTTGCGGTCATCGTAACCCTCCTGGGGCGGAAGCAGCGTCTCGGCGATGTTCTTCTCCCACTTGACGGCGTCGTCGCTCGTTGCGTGAAGAAGAACCTGCTTCATCAAACGTGCGCGGACCTTATCGCGATTGCAACCAGTGTAGAGCGCATGGTACTTGTCGCCCACCTTAAACACCGTGCCGGCATAAATGTACTGGTCGACTTCCTCGTCGCCGCCGCGCTCAAGGCTCTCGCCAAAGTCCTTGTAGTTGACGAAATCCTTGGTCGTAGCGAGTGCCCAGCCAAACGGCTCTCCGAAAGGTTCGGGGTTACGCGTGTCACGCTGATGATAGAGATAGAACGTGCCGTCCTCGCCGTACGGCATGATGTCGCCTACCCAAATTCCCTCAGGCTGGTAATACACCTTGTGCATCCGAGACTTCCTTTCCACGACATACTAACTCGGTACAATGGCAAGATATGTCAATCGTTTTCATATGTCAAACGTTTTCACACCAATACGTCTTTTCGCAGTTCCAGTCGTCGGCAAACGGTTGACATATGCCGGTGAACGGTCATCAGAGGCGTTTGAGGAATTCTTTTGGCACGGGGCGAATTACGCGGTTTTGCCCTCGATAAGCTCAACGGGAAGCTTGATATTCGACTCGGGCTTTTCACCGTTAATAAGAGCAATGATGGATTGCGCCGCGAGCTCTCCGATGCGATCGATATCTTGACGTACGGTTGTTAAGTCAGGCATAAACGTCATAGTGCGGCGGGCACCATCCGCGCCCACGACCTTAATGTCGTCTGGAGCGCTCAAGCCGCGCTGCTTCATCACGTTGAGACAGATGGCCGCCATCGTATCGTCTCCCGCAAAGATGCCGTCAATATCGGGGTTCTCATCGAGGATCTTCGCAACGACCGCGCCCTTTTCGTCGTCGGGCTTAACGAACTCAACCTCACGGACAAGCGCGGACAAACCGGCCTGCTCAACAACATCGAGGTAGGCATCGGTACGCTTATTGGCAGGCATGCGCATGCGGCTATTGCTGCGCAGGCACAGGATACGCCTGCAGCCGTCATCAATCAGACGGCGCGTGGCGAGCTCGCCGATGCCATAGCTGTCACTTGCAATCTGGACAGAGCCCTCGCCAAGATCGCAGTCGATGCCAACCAGGCTCAAGCCCATCTCGGCATATGCCTCGGCACCGATATTGAGGGAGTTGACGATGACGCCGTCGACCATATTGCGGCGGAGC
Source organism: uncultured Collinsella sp. (assembly GCA_900556365.1). Next base: position 7,436 of record USOG01000024.1, on the reverse strand, counting down.
ATGTCGATATAGGAACGCTCAAGATCAGGTCGATTGGCGCTGTTGCACAGCAACATCTTAAAGCCGTTTTCCGCCAACGTGCGCTCGACCGCCTGCACAACCTGAGCATGGAACGGACTGCTCACAAAGGGAACGATCATGCCGATAAGGTTCAGACGGCCGTTGAGCATGGCACGGGCGATATCGTTGGGCGTATAGTTGATGCGTTCCATCGCGGCGTGGACCTTATCGCGGGTCTCTTGGCTAATATAACCGCGGTTATTAAGCACGCGAGATACCGTAGTAGGCGAAACCCCCGCCACCGCTGCAACTTCCTTGATGCCAGGCTTAGCAGAATCCTTAGAACGAGTGCCCTCGCGAGCCATAGCACCCTCCCCTATCAACATGTCATACGTTTACATACGAACAAAGCATACCCCAACAACAGCGGGAAGACGGTAACAGCACAAGTAAGTAAACGACTCATCCAAATAATTAGGAGAGTTCCGCCTAAAGGGTGACTACACAGGACCCCAGCCGGGCCGCTTTGGGTTACTTTCCAAAACACTCCGCAGGACGCAAAGGGCTCCGCCGCGCGAAGCGCGCAGCGGAGCCCTTTGCATGTCCGAGGACGTTTTGGAAAGTAACCCAAAGCGGCCCGGTGATCCTGCGGGAGTTAAATCCCTTTAGAACTTGTTGTGGAAGGTACGCGCAATGACCTCGTCCTGCTGCTCCTTGGTGAGCGTGTGGAAGTTCACGGCATAGCCGGAAACGCGGATGGTCAGCTGCGGGTACTTCTCGGGGTGAGCCTGAGCGTCGAGCAGCGTCTCACGGTTGAAGACGTTGATGTTCAGGTGGTGGCCACCCTTCTCGGCGTAAGCGTCGAGCATGTGGACCAGGTTATCGGCCTGGGTCTCGGAAACTTCAGAAACCTTCATAATATGTCTCCTTCGATTAATAGGCGCCGGCCGAAACCGGCGCGCTAATCAGTAATCGTTATTGTTAGTATAGCACTAACAATAGTTACTCGCCCATCTGATCAAGGTCGATATCGCCAAAGAACACCTGGTCCTCCTTGCCGAGCGCACTCGGGATGATGGAGAAGGTGTTGGAGATGCCGTCCTGGGCATCGCGGAACGGGAGCTTGGAAACCGAAGACAGCGAAGCGATGGCGCCGTGGCTATCGCGCTTGTGCATGGGGTTAGCACCCGGGGCGAACGGCTGGCCAGCCTTGCGGCCGTCGGGCGTGGAGCCGGTCTTCTTACCGTACACGACGTTGGAAGTAATGGTCAGAACCGAGGTCGTGGGCACGGAGTTGCGGTAGGTGTCGTTCATGCGGATGTACTCCATGAACTGGTGCACAACGTCGTGAGCGATCTGGTCGACGCGGTCGTCGTCGTTACCGTACTTGGGGAACTCGCCCTCGGTCTCGAAGTCGACGATGATGCCGTTCTCGTCACGGACGGGGTGGACCTTGGCGTACTTGATGGCGGACAGGGAGTCAGCCACGACGGAAAGGCCAGCGATGCCCGTAGCGAACCAGCGGTGCACGTGCTTGTCGTGCAGAGCCATCTGAATGCGCTCGTAGCAGTACTTATCGTGCATGTAGTGGATGATGTTCAGCGAGTTGACGTACACGCCAGCGAGCCACTTCATCATGTCGTTGTACTTGGCCACAACGTCGTCGTAATCGAGCGTATCGCCCTCGACGGCGCGATACTTGGGGCCGACCTGTTTCTTGGAGACCTCGTCAACACCGCCGTTGAGTGCGTACAGCAGGCACTTGGCCAGGTTGGCGCGAGCGCCGAAGAACTGCATCTCCTTGCCGATGCGCATGGAGGACACGCAGCAGGCAATGCCGTAGTCGTCGCCGTGATAGACGCGCATGAGGTCGTCGTTCTCGTACTGGATCGAGGAGCTGGCGACGGAAGTCTTGGCGCAGAACTTCTTGAAGTTCTCGGGCAGACGGGTCGACCACAGAACGGTCATGTTGGGCTCGGGGCTGGTGCCCATGTTCTCGAGCGTGTGCAGGTAGCGGTAGCTCATCTTGGTAACGAGCGTACGGCCGTCAACACCCATGCCGCCGATGGACTCGGTGACCCACTGCGGGTCGCCGGTGAACAGGGCCTGGTACTCGGGGGTACGGGCAAACTTGACCATGCGGAGCTTCATGATGAAGTGATCCACGAACTCCTGGATCTGCTCCTCGGTGAAGGTACCGTTGGCAAGGTCGCGCTCAGCATAGATGTCGATGAACGTAGAGGTACGGCCGATGGACATAGCGGCGCCGTTCTGCTCCTTGACGGCAGCAAGGTAGGCGAAGTACATCCACTGGATGGCCTCCTGCGTGTTGGTAGCAGGGTTGGAAATATCGAAACCATAGGTCTCGGCCATCATCTTGAGCTCGCCGAGGGCGCGGATCTGCTCCTGCAGCTCCTCGCGATCGCGGATGTTGTCGGCGGTCATGACCGTCGGAGTGGAAGCCTTCTGGGCCTCCTTGTCCTTGATCAGGTAGTCGACGCCGTACAGGGCAACACGACGGTAGTCGCCGATGATGCGGCCGCGGCCATAGCCATCGGGCAGACCGGTGATGATGTGAGCCGAGCGGCAAGCACGCATCTCGGGGGTGTAGACATCGAAGACGCCAGCGTTGTGGGTCTTGCGCTCGAAGGTGTAGCGCTCAACAACGTTCTCGTCGACCTTGTAGCCGTGCTGGCTGGCAGCCTGGCAAGCGATGCGGATACCACCGTTGACGTGCAGAGCGCGCTTGAGCGGCTTGTCGGTCTGGAGGCCAACAATGGTCTCCTTGTCGCGATGGGCATTATCGATGTAGCCAGCGGGGTGGCTCACGATACCCGTGACGGTCTTGGTGTCCATATCGAGGACACCACCCTGCTCGCGCTCCTTAAGCAGCAGGTCGAGAACCTCGCCCCACAGCTCCTTGGTACGCTCGGTCGGACCTACGAGGAACGACTCGTCGCCCTCGTAGGGGGTGTAGTTCTTCTGGATGAAGTCTCGGACGTCAACCTCTCCCGTCCAAATGCCTTCCTTGAAGCCTTCCCATGCCTCCTGCATTGTGTAACCACGCTCCTAGTTACGTGTAATGCGGCGCTCTCTCACACCGCTGCTTATTGAATTCTTGAATTTTCGGCTTGCACTACCGGCTTCTTCCGTTCTTCACCACACGCTGGTGCAGGAAAAACGTTTGTCCACCTTGGAACTACAACCCAAAACCCAAGATTTCACCCGTTTGAGAAGGATAACATAGCGACCCTCTCCATCTGGGCTGTTATATGTTTCTTTTTTTATATCATAAGGGCGTTTTTTACAAATCCGCAGGAAATGCGAGCGCGAACAACTACCGTTCACCGATTTGTATGTTATTTTTCCTTGCCTTTGTACGACGTTCGCTCTAGCTGTTATGCCAGCTTTAGCAGGGTAAAGTGTCCCAGAGACCCTACAGAAACTGCAGGGCGGCCACGGGATCCCCCGTGGCCGCCCTGTGGCGTGACTAGTTTTTAGCTTTGATTGCCGCTTGGCATTAGGCGGCTGAGGCGGCCTTGTCGGTCGTTGCCTTGCTATCGCCGTTGCCCTGGCCCTCAAAATGCTTGTAGCACCAGCTGGTGACCAGCGGGGTCAAAATAGCCGTCACGATTGCGCAGGCAGCAACCTGTGCCGTGGCCGTCGCGAGCACCGCGCCGCCGTACATGGCCCCGTTGACGCTTGCCATGGCAGCAGGCGTGGCCACATTGGCTCCGGCGCAGCTCGAAATGGCCGCACCTGCGACACCCGTACCGCCCGTGAGCTTATCGACCGCGATGACGGGAATTGCAAAGACCACCGAGCAGATCACGCCGAGCAGGATGCCGGGAAGACCACCGTTGATAAGCTGACCAAAAGTCATGGTCGAGCCCATGGCAAAGAAGACGAGCACGATGATGGCGGAAAGTGCCGGAGCCATCATCTTTTTAAAGCTGGGGAAGAGGTTGCCCAGGATAATGCCAACGACGATCGGCAGGATGGCGCCCACGAGCGACCAGCCGATCGGAGCCTGACCGGCAGCGCCGAGCACGATCATCGTGACCGGAGGGCCGACAACCAGCGTAGTGATGGCGACGGCGCCACGCTCGGCCTCGTTACCCATGGTGCCCATCAGTCCAGCGTACATAGCGTTGTTGGCGCCGGTGCAAGCCGCCAGCATCACCATGGCCGAGATGCCAAACAGGTTGTCGTTGAACACATAAAGGATGAGCAGCGACACGGCAACGACCACGATCTGCTTGACGGCGATGATGATGGCACCGCGGGCAGCGGCGGCGGGAGCACTCTTAAACGAAATCGTCGTACCGACAATCAGCAGGAAAGCGCCCACGAGCGGGCCGGCGCCCTGTTGGGTCATGCCAAGCGTAAAGCTGCCGAGCGTTTTGAACAGGTCGGGGAATAGCGTGTTGAGCAGGCAGCCCAGCAAAAGCGGCACCAAGATATTGGCACCCGGGATGGAGGACATCTTAAAGAACGGCTCCTTTGCCGCCGGCGCCTCCACCGCAGTCGATTCACTCATATATATCTCCTTTGGATGCATGCGAATCGTAGCCGCACGCGCCTATGTCAGAAAGAAGGCGACGGTCCCGAGTCGCAGGAGCCGTCGCCGAATAATCGTCGTGGGGTATTACCCGTCCAGGACGATGCCGCCGTCGCAGTCACCAATCTCGCCGTTCACGAAGCTGGCGAGGTCGGAAGCGAAGAACAGCACCATCTGCGCAGGCTCGCTGGCCTGGGCGGCGCGGCCCAGAGGGATACCGTTGATGATGCGCTGAGAGTTCTCGTCAGAGAGAATCGAGGTCATATCGGTAAGCGTGAGCGACGGGCATACAGCGTTGCAGCGAACGCCAAACTTGCCGCCTTCCTTGGCGACTGCCTTGGTTAGACCGTTAACACCGGCCTTGGAGCTCGCATAAGCCGCGGTGCCGAGCAGGCCGCCGCCGATCTTGCCAGCAACAGAGCTCACGTTGACGATAGTGCCGGCATGGGCCGCCTTAAAGTGCGGGTACACGGCATTCATCATGGTAAACGTACCATTGAGGTTGATGTCGATGGTGCGACGCCACTCGGTGTCATCGATCTCGTCGAACTTCTTGGTGCTGATGACGCCAGCACAGTTAATCAGGATATTGGTTTGAGGCAGGTCCGTAAAAATCTGCTCGACAGTCTCGCGCGCCTTGGGTGCATCAGCGACATCGAGCTGATAGAACTTGTTGCCCTCGCCAAGCTCGGCCACCGCGGCCTCGCCCTTAGCAGCGTTCCTTGCGATGAGCGCGACATGTCCGCCGCCCGCGACGATGCCCTTGGCGATCTCGAGGCCAATGCCCTGAGTGCCGCCCGTGACAATCGCGGTCTTGCCCGTGAAGTCAAATGCCATGACTCCATCCCCCTTTATGTAAGGTGTCTCCTTGCGGGAAGTTGGAGCATCGCACGTGGCGATTATATGAGTCCCAGTCGTCATGGTGGTGACAACCCCTCGCCTAACCGCGGGCATAATAGTTCTTTGAAACGCTTCAGCAATTGAATGATTTTAAGTCTTAATGAGCTCTTAATATTGCCTACTGTATGAGGCCCGCGTATGGGGGTATCATCTTCCACCGAAAATAGTTTCTAGTGTTAGGGGTTTTCGGTGGAAGATACCGATTTCCATGAGCTTGGGCGTCAGCTCTTTACCGAGTTTGGCAGCATGCACCAGCGCGTTTCGCGCTTTGCCGACCAGGCTCTGGGTGGCGAGATGGCCGTCATGCGCGCCCTCATGCGCGCCGGCGGCTCGCTCACGCCGAGCGAACTCGCTGATCGCGCCTGGGTCTCGAGCGCCCGCATCGCCAATATCCTGCGCGCCCTCGAGGCCAAGGGCTGGGTCGAGCGCGAGCACTCAAAGACCGACCGTCGTCGCGTACACGTCACGGTGACCGACAAAGGATTCCAGGTTATCGAAATCAAACGTCGGGAATTCGAGGACCGCACCGCGGCCTTCCTCGAGCAGCTTGGCGAAACAGATACCCAAGAGATGGTGCGCCTTCTTAGACGTGCCAACGAAATTATCGACCGCAATCAAGAAAGGAGAGATGCCGAGTGAGGATTCTCAAGCTCTTTAAAAAACATATCCTGGCACTGTTCGCAGCTATCGTACTTATCGTAATCAGCTGCAACGCCGATCTGGCGCTGCCTACCTATATGAGCGACATCGTCGACGTGGGTGTGCAGCAAGGCGGCATCGCGTCGCCCGTACCCGACACCATCCGCGCCGAATCGCTCGACGACCTTGAACTCTTTATGAGCACCAAGGACGCCAAAGCTGTGGAGGCCGTGTTTAGCAAGGCTGACAAAAATGGCATTCGAACGTATAAGGGTACCGAGGAAGAGCGTGCCGATGGAGGCAAGATTGCCGACATTATGAGCCTGCCCGAAACTGTCGTCCTTTCGCTCAACCAGGGCATTGACGCCGACTCCATGGGCGACATGATGGGCTCGTCCAGTGAGAAAGACAACAACGCTGCCCAGGCCATGCCCACCCCCGAGCAGATGGCAGCGATGACGCCCGAGCAGCTCGCCGAGATGCAGCAGAAGGCCGCGGCGGCGCAAAACATGCAAAAGCAGATTGATGCCGACGGCGGCAAGATCACCATGAAGAGCCTGCGCCTGGGTGTCGAGGGCGGCCTAATCGACCAGGGCAAGCTCGTCGAGGGCGCCAACCAAATGGCGGACAAAATGGGCTCCATGTCGGGCTCCATCGTCACCCAGCGCGCCGTGAGCTATGTGCAGGACGAGTACAAGGCACAGGGCATCGACCCCGCCGACGTGCAGAACGCCTACCTGAGCCGCATGGCGACCACGATGTTTGGGCTGTGCCTCGTGTCGCTCGTCGCCACCATCCTGACCGGTGCCGTGGCTTCGCGCACCGCCTGCTCCATCGCCCGCGACCTGCGCCGCGAGACCTTCAACAAGGTTATGCACTTCTCGCCAGCCGAGGTGGGCAAGTTTAGCCAGGCCTCGCTCATCACCCGCTGCACCAACGACATTCAGCAGATCCAGATGGCCGCAACCCTGTTTATCCGCATGTGCCTGATGGCCCCCGTCATGGGCATCGTCGCCGTCATGCGCGTCCTGGCCAACCACACCGGTCTGGAGTGGACCATCGCCGTGGCCATCATCGCGGTTTCGGCCGTTGTCGGCGTGCTCATGGGCCTCACCATGCCCAAGTTCAAAAAGATGCAGAGCTTTGTGGACCGCGTGAACCTTACCGCCCGCGAGCTGCTCGACGGCCTTATGCCCATCCGCTCGTTCAACCGCGAGGAACATGAGCTCGAGCGTTTTGACAAGGCTTCGCTCGACCTGATGACCACGCAGCTCTACACCAACCGCGCCATGAGCTTTATGATGCCGCTCATGATGCTCGTCATGAACTGCATCAC
>USOG01000023.1 GCA_900556365.1 uncultured Collinsella sp. | reverse complement strand
TCGTGTTCTGACTGAACGATTTTACCCCACGGCACGGACAGCACCCGAACCTAGCCAAACCCACACGGCTCCTCTTGAGTTGCGGTGAAATAGTTCCTGTTTAGCGGTCTATGGAGCCCAAACAGGAACTATTCCACCGCAAGTTATTGGGGAATGGAGTGCGGGCAGCCCCGGTCGGGCTAAAGATTGTAGGTGACTACTTGGGGCTCGGCGGGTTCGACGAAGATGGCTGGATTCGCCTGCTCCACGCGGACGAACTTGACGGTCACGGCCTCAAAGCCCGCCTTGTGCAGAACATCGGCGTAGACGCGCGCCTGCAGGGCGTGCTTCTCGAGCAGCTGGTCCGGCGTCTCGTCCGGCGTGCCACCCGTCTTGTAATCGATGACCAGCGCGCATGACGAATCCGCCGGGTTCGTCGCCAAAGCATCGATGGCGCCCTCGGCATATGCACCGTAGCGAGCGATGTCCTCGTCCTCGCAGCCCAGCGAAAAGAACGGCACCTCGGCGCGAACGCACGGCCACGCGAGCAGGTCGGCACGAACAGCCGACTTGAGCCAGCGGTCCAGGGCAACGTCGAAGCGTTCGCGCTGCTCCGGCGTCAGGCGCCACAAACGCGCCAGCGCATCGGCGCGCGCAGCGGGCAGCGCATCGGCACCCATCTCGATGAGCCACTGGCAGGCGGCGTGGAAGGCCGAGCCCAGCGCCATGGGATTGCCGGCGGGCTCGACAGCAGCCACGTCCGCATCCGTCATCTCGGAACCATCCGACTCCGCATCATCGCCAGCCTCGTCCATGGGCACATGTGCCTCGGCGGCACGGTCTTCCGTCTCGGCATGGAGTGCCGCGGCGATTGATGAGTAGCTATACGAGTCACGCATCGGATACGGACAGATGCCCATGCGCACGCCCACTGCCTGGGGATACACAAGCTCAAACGAATCGGGCTTGGGGTCGGCAGGACCGGGGACGATTGTACTAGCCGAATCGTCGGCAGCATCTGTTTCGACATCGCCGCGAACAAGCCTGCCCTCGGCATCCAGCGAAGCGTTAGCCTCAAACGCCTGCTCACCAAACGTAAAGTCCGCCAGCGAGATGAGCTCGTAATCGCCCGGCTTGGAGTTGTCGAACACCAAACGGTCGCTATCGAGCTGCGGCATGTCCAGACTGTCGGTCGGCAGGATGCGGCGCAGCACGTCGTAGGTCAGATCGGTCTCGACGTCGAAGGTCGGCGCCGTCACCTTGCCGCGGCTCACGCCGGCATCCATCGCCAAGATCACTAGCTCGCCCGCACGCGTCATGGCAACGTAGAGCAAGCGGGCCCGCTCCTCGAGCGAAAGCTGTAGGTCGTCGTTACGTAGGCGGGCAAATGCCTCGGCGGGAGAGCCCGTCGCGCATACGTCCTCCATGAGCTCCGGCGGCAGCCACAGCGACGTACCCTTGCCCTTAAACGCATGCTCAAACTGCTTTTTGACGTCGTCGCCCTTCACAAAGGTACCGTCGGCGAGCTTAACGCCGTCGAAGCGTGCCGGCAGTGCCACGACCTGCGCCCCGCCCTCGACGCGACCCATCTGTGCCGCACCGGACGATTTGCGCACGCCAAAACACTCGGCAACCGCCACGACAGGATACTCCAGACCCTTGGACGCATGCACGGTCATGATGCGTACCGCGCCGTCACCCTCCTCGTTGAGGGCACCCGGGGCTTCCTTGCCCGCCAAGAAGCGGTCGAAGGCAAGCGCGATGGAGCGCGGAGAATTGCCGAGCTCGGCCTCTGCCTCGGCCACGGCATCGAGCGCCTTGAGCACGTTGGCGGCAATGGCCTTGCCCTCGGGGCCGCGCTGCGCCAGACGCACGAACCAGCCGGAGGCATTGACCACGTCGCGCGCGACGGCGGCGAACGAATCACGCCCCACGCGACGAAGCGCGTAGCGCAGCACCTCGCGGGCGCGCGTCACGAGCGGCAGGTTCTGCAAACCCGGCACATCGGAATCGCTCATGATGCCCGCATCGATGTTGCGGCGCGCCGTCTCGCCCGTCTGCTCGTCGAGCTTGGTCGCCAGCGCCAGGAACTCCTGGGCGCCGAGTGCAAACATCGGCGAGGCCAGCAGTGGCATAAGACCCTGCACCGTATCGGCCGGATTGGCGAGCGCACAGACCAGGGCACGCACCGTCTGCACCTCGGCTGCCTGGGCAAAGACCGAGCCGCCTGCGATCACGCAGTCGAGCCCTTGGTCGCGGAAAGCCTGCGCATAGACATCGGCGTTGGTCATGCGGCCCAACAGCAACACCATATCGCCCTGGGGCTGCCCCGCTTTGACGAGCGCTTGGAACCGCTCCGCAATCGCACGAGCTTTCGCCTGCGTTCGCTCCTGCGTGCTGCCACCGGCAACGAACAGCGCCTGGCGGCGCGAAGCCTTTGCCTTGAGCTTGTCCTTGCGTTTGTCGCTCGGTTCAAGATCCAAGAACCCCTGCATCAAACCACCGGTGTCGCCGTCAAAGACGCGCGCCACATAGCGCAGCACCTCGTCGTGGCTGCGGAAGTTGCGCACGAGTTTGACGAGCTCGCCGGCGGGGGCATCGGACGTGGCGACCGTCTCGGACGCCGTCGTCGAACCCACCTTGCGCTCCTGGCGACGGAATACCTCGACCTCGGCGCCACGGAAGCGGTAGATCGACTGCTGCGCATCGCCCACGGTGCACAGCGCGCGCTCCCCCGCGCCCGTCAGATAGCGAATCAAATCGACCTGCATCTGATCGGTATCCTGGAACTCATCGATCATGACCATCTTAAAGCGGCCCTCATAGGCAGCTCGAATAGCCGGGTAGTCGCGCAGCGCCTCGTATGCCATGCGCAACAGATCGTTATTGTCGAGCGCGGACTGGTCGGCCTTGAGCGCACGGTACTCCGCCTCCACAGCACGGGCAAGCCCCACCAGCGCATCGAGCGCCGGGCCGCCGCAGGCAAGCACGATATTGATAAACGCATCGGCTGCCTCGGCCTTGAGTAGCTCCACCTGCTCCTTAGGAAACGCCTTGCTCGCGCGCGGCATGCTGCACGACATCATGAGTCGCGCCGCATCCTCCATGGTTTTGCCGCTCGCCTCAAACGCGTCGATGGCGTCGAGTGCCGCCTGCGCTTTCTCGGTCGTGGCCTTGCTTGCGCCCAGCGCCGCACGATAGGCATCGGCAAGCGCCGAGGTGTCGGCCTGGCCACGCGCCACGCGCACATCGTCCATGCCGCCCGGAAGCTGGCTCGATAGCTCCAGCAGGTCGCGCACCAGGCCTTTGATGGTGGTACCGGCGCCAAACGGCCCGCCCTCGCCCGCCATGGGATACCAAGCGTAGAGGGCCTTAAGCGAAGCGGCGAGCTCGGGCGCGGCATCGGGCGCCGTCGCGCGCCCCAGCACATGCTCGACAGCCTGATCCATAAGCTCGTCGGTATCGGTGAGCACCGTGAACTCGGGATCGATGCCCAGCTCCAGCGCATGCGCGCACAGGATACGCGAGCACATGCCGTGGATGGTCGAGATCCAAGCGTCGTCGACCGTCAGGGCCTCCTCGTCCATACCCTCTTCGATAAGCGCACGGCGCACACGGTCGCGAATCTCGGCCGCGGCGTCTTTGGTAAAGGTAATGGCGAGCACCTGATCCAGATGTTCGACAAACGGACCGGATTCGGGCGAGAGCGCATAGACGATGCGGCGCGTGAGGGTAAAGGTCTTGCCCGAGCCGGCGCCCGCCGAGACAAACAGCGGGCGGTCGAGCGTTTTGACGACTTGCAGCTGTTGGGGCATCAAAGTCGAAAGATCCATGGTCTACACGTCCCTCCTTACAAACGTTCCTTCGTGGTTATACGAGCAGCGCGCATGCGCGGCCTGCGCCGACGTCGGGTCAACAGCGGCGACGTCGCCCGCCTCGAGCTCGCGCAGGCGCTCGGCAATGCCGGTCTCCACGCGGTCGAGCAGCGTATCGAAGTCCATGCTACCGCCCTCGCCCGGAAAGCCCTTCTTAAGGCCCGGGATGCGACCGTCGCCGCGCTCTTCCTCGAGCAACTCGGCGCTCGCCGCGCCGCGCAGCGCGGGCTTGCCGCCCTTGGTCGAAAAATAGAGCGCAGCGCGGGTATCTAGGCCCAGCGCTCGACGCATGGCTTGCGCGTAGATGAGTGTCTGGGTATGGAGCGGCAGCCAGCGCGGGTCGTCGATGGGGGCCTCGCCCGACTCCTCGTCGCGCACCGTAGGATCGGCGAGCTTAAACTCCTCGACACCCGAACGGTGCTTGTAGTCGATTACCACGGCGCGATTCTCGGCATCCACGTCAACGCGGTCGATGCGCCCACCGAGTGGCCAACCGGCATACTCGACCTTAAGCTCATTAAAGGCGAACTCAAGGTAGCGCGGGGCAAAGGGGGCAAGCGCCTCGGACTCGTAGGCAAGCACGCCTTCCAGCTGCGGCAGAATCTCGGCCACCTGGCGCTCCTCCACTGGAGAGAGCGGCACCAGCGGGCCCTCGGTACCGCGCTTCCCGGCGTGCTCGGCCAGGGTCTCGTCAAAGACCTCGCGCAGCAGCTCCTGTGCGCGCGGCAGATTCATGGGCGTCACGCGCTCCATGCCCTCCTGCGGAAAACGTGCATGCAAGTGCTCCAGCACGTCATGGACGAAGTTGCCCTTCTCCATGTTGCCAAAGCCCGCGTCGATAGACTGGGGCTTGACGCGATACGATACGAACCAGCACAGCGGGCAGGTGGAATGGGCCTCGATCTGCGAGGCGGACGTCAGGCGCGGCACAAGCGGCGCGTCCTCGCCCTCACCGTCGCGGTGGCGCAGGACCAAATACGGCACGGCCTCGGCACTCAGATGCTGAGGGGCTTCACAGGTCACGCGCTCGCGCTTGAGGCCTTCGCCTGCCGCGGGATCGAAGTCCCTTACGATATCGCCCTCACCCACGCACTTCGCCTTGTCGGTACCAGCGGCCTTAGCGTCGTCAGCTGCCTTGTCGGCGTCTGCGGCCTTAGCAGCGTCAGCGGCCTCGGCATGCGCCCGCAACTCGGTCCACACGGCAGCCGGATAGCACTCGCGCGCCTGGCGATCGTGCGTCACCCGGGCAAGCGCAACCGGGCCGCGTGCCGCCTGCATCGCGTGGCCAAAGCGCACGCGCAGCAGGGCCGCGGGCTCAAGCGTCACGCCCTCGCGACCAAGGCTCGCCGTCAGCGTGGCCAGCGGCCCCTCCTCGTGTGAGAGCGGATAGCTGTCCAGATCGACATCGGCAAACAGCACGGCATCGTAGCTGCCGGGGCGCAGAGCCGCCGCATCAGCAAGCGAAGCAAAGCGAGCCTGGGCACGTGGCGCACGGTCAACCTCGTGGGTCTCGTAATCGTAGGCGGCGCTACGCTTGTCCACCTTGGTGCGAATGCCATCGAGCACGGGCACGGTTGCAGCCTGCGACACGTCGAGCGCGCGGGCGCCATTCATAAGGATGTCGATGGCGTGGCGCAGCAGGGCCACCTCCGCCTGGCGACGGGCCTGGCCATCCAAGCTGCCCAGCGAGCGATCGGGCAACGCCTCGGCAACGGCAAGCATGGCCTTGAGCGCCGTCACGGGCTTGTCACGCCACAGCGCCTGGAACACGTCCGAGACCACACACGGTACGTTCTTAAACCAGTTCTCGTCGCTCGCCGCCTTGCGCGCGCCCCTCACCTGGCCCTGAACGCTCTGCAGCAGGCTCTTAACGCCCGCGGTAGTCTTGCTGCGCGAGAGACGCATATTCTTATCGAAGGTACGGGCATTGACGGCATCAGCGCCCGAAAGCGGACTGTAGATCCAGTCGGTAAGCTCCGGCGCGGGCCACCACTCGGTCTTTGACGCCGCACCCTCATCGGCAGCCTTCATGCGCTCGATCAGGCCGGCAAGCGCCGCAAACTGCCTGCCCGCAATGGATTGGAAAAACGCCGTGAACTCAACTGTCTCGGCGGCGATATGACGAGCCGCCAGACGAGAAGCGAGCTCACCGAACAGCTGGGGTGCCCGGGCAGAAACAACGAGCACGCGCACGGGGTCGGCGGGCGTTGCAGTAGCTTTATCGTCCTTGGACTCCTTGTGTGCTTTCACCAACTTATCGATGGCGTCCGCATAGACATGAGCACGGGCATGGGGGCCAGCGACCTCAATAAAGGCAGGCTGAGCGGAGGGCCCGCAAGCGGCATCAGACGCGACGGCGTCCTCCCCCAGCGGCGCGGCCTCAAACAGCACACCGCGGGCATCAAATGCCGCGGCAAGCTCCTCGCGCATCGCCGCCTGCTCGCGGGCAAGCAGCACGACGACCTCTCCCCCATTGTTCGCCACGGCAGACAGCAGCTCGAGCAGGCCGTGCGTAAACGACGTGATACCGCGTACGCATACGGCGCGGGTGCACGCCGGCAGGTTATCGGCCAGGGCATCGGCCATAATGTCAGCTGCCTCGCAGGGCTCGACCATATCTCGACGGTCCAAACCGTCCGCATATGCGCGCAAAAGCTCGAACACACGAGCCTCGGCATCGCTTTTTGGCTCAGGCTGGCAATTGTCGCCACCGCATCGCTCGGTCGTCGTCCCCGCCACACCCGGTAGCACGTCGCGGGCCATGCGCGCGAGCATGCGCACCGTGCCCTGGCTGCGCGAAAGCGGCTGCAAATCGGCATCGTCGAGACGCGTTACCATGTCCGAGAACAGCATCTGGCGTTGCAGGTTGTCGACGAAACCGCGCCCGTCACCCAAAAGCTCCCAAAGCGAGCGAAGCCACGACGTAGGCGTCTTGTAGTCGATACCCAGTGAAACACCGGCTTCCGCCGCGTCATGACGGCACAGGTCGAGCTCGGCAAACGTTGGCGCCAACAGCACGGCACGTCCGTAGCAGTCAATAAGGTCGGCAAGCAGTGCCGACTCGGCATCGCTCAAATCCGTGCCGGCATTGGTGGTATAGATTCGAACAGGCATGGTCCTCCACTCAAACTGTTCGCAATAATCAATGCATCCATCCTACCCGCCCACGCGGACAGATTTGCCCCACGCCAACAGATTTGCCCCACGCCAACAGATTTGCCCCACGCCAACAGATTTGCCCCACGCCAACAGATTTGATCCCCTGGGGACGGAGGAAAACGGATCACCGGGTTAGACTGACCCCCTCGGTGATCCGTTTTCCTCCGTCCCCAGGGGATCAAAAAAACCGCCCCCGGAGGAGCGGTTTTGAACAATTGGTTTTGCGCGGCCTACTCACCATCCTCCAACTTAATGAGGATCTTGCGGTAGCCACCGTACTCGCCGTTGAGCGCCTTGGAAACACGGCTCACCGTGGTGGACGAAGCGCCGGTACGGGCCTGAACCTCAACATAAGGCTCGCCCTCGTCCAAATAGCGCGCAACCTGCAAGCGCTGAGAAAGGTCGCAAATCTCGCGCGGCGTGCAGATATCGGTCAAAAACGCCTGGATATCCTTCTCGTCGTCCAAAAGGCTAAATGCGTGGACCAGCTGCTTGACATCAGGCTTGTCAAACATGTTCTCGATATTCATCGATCACCGCCAAACCCGCCAAAAGGCATCGAAGTTGATACTGACATCGGGCATCGTTCGCCCGTTCTATGCAATAGGGCAACGCCTGTGGCTTTTGCCCGTAGCAGTGTAGCACACCACCAAACTAAAGCGACAAGACTCTCTGCCAGCGGCGCGTTTTTCAGGACGAACGCCGTTTAGAAACCGTATGCGCACGTAAGCTCCACGAATATTTGAGACAATGGGCGCCCAAACACCGCGGCGCGCCCGCGCAACCATCCAGGTCGCCGCCGCAAGCCACTTCACGCGACGCCAGCAACCCCGGCGCAAGAAAGGATTCACGCCATGCGCTTTATGCTTAACTGGCTCTTTACCTCGATCGCCATCGCGATTGCCACGTTCCTCGTTCCCGGCATCCAGCCCTTCGGTTTTGCCGAGGCCTGGGTCTGTTTCGCCTTCGTGGGACTGTTCCTGAACATCGTCGATTCGTTCGTCAAACCGTTCCTGACGGTCATCTCGCTGCCGCTCACGATTATTACGCTGGGCATTTTCCAGCTTGTCGTCAACAGCTTTATGCTTGAGCTCGCGAGCTACCTGTCGGTCAACCTGCTGGGCGCCGGCATCTCCATCGCCAGCTTTGGATCGGCCTTTATGGGCAGCATCCTGGTGTCCATCACGCGCAGCATCCTCGACAGCATCGCCGAGGACTAAAACGGCCATTCCGGCCGTGTCCGTCTCAACAGTCCAAAACGAAGGCCGCCCATCGCAAAAATGGGCGGCCTTCTTATTTTTCACGTCTCAAAGGGCGAGAGAATCTACCATTTCCACCCCGTCCCCAAATGGCAGGTGTGGGTTAGATGACGTAGTCGTAGCCATGGTTGGGAGCGACAAGTTGATCGAGCGTCACACCGTCGAGGTAGTCGTTGATGAGCTTGTCCAGGTTCTTCCACACGTCGAGCGTGGGACACTCATCCGAACGCGAGCAGCCCTTGCAGTCGCCATCCAGGCAGGCGACCGGCGCCAGACTGCCCTCGGTCAGGCGCAGGATCTCGCCCACCGTGTACTGCTCGGGCGGGCGCGTGAGCACGTAGCCGCCGCCCTTGCCACGCATGCCCGAGAGCATGTTGGCGCGCACGAGCGTAGCCAAGATGTTCTCCAGATATTTCTCGGAAATCCCCTGGCGTGCCGCGATCTCTTTGAGCGGGATGCGACCGGCCGCCTGGTGCTCGGCCAGGTCGACCATAACGCGCAGGGCATATCTGCCCTTAGTAGAAACCAACATGTATAGTGCTGCCTTTCGGTCATTTAGTCCGTAGAAATTCTAGCCGAAAAATTGGTTTTGAAAATACCCGTTCCGGTCAAGATGGTTAATCGACTCGTAATAATCTTCTATTTCCTATTGCGTTACTAGGCTTTACTGTCTACCATGCTTGCCAACAGCAAAACGAACAACCTATACGGTTTGTGGGTTTCGCTGCTACACACACCGTAAAACCACACGGTATCCAGTCATTTGAACACTTTGGAGGTTCACCATGAGCAATGTTTACACGTCCATCGATCAGCTTATCGGCCACACTCCGCTTCTGGAGCTCACTCACTTTGAGGCCGATGAGGACCTCAAGGCCCGCGTGCTCGTCAAGCTGGAATACTTCAACCCCGCCGGATCCGTCAAAGACCGCGTCGCCAAGAACATGATCGACGAGGCCGAGAAGGCCGGCAAGCTCGTGCGCGGCGGCGACTACACCATCATCGAGCCCACGAGTGGCAACACCGGCGTCGGCATCGCCTCGGTGGCGGCGGCTCGCGGCTACAAGGTGATCATCACCATGCCCGAGACTATGTCCGTCGAACGCCGCAAGCTTATGCAGGCATATGGCGCACAGCTCGTGCTCACCGACGGTTCCAAGGGCATGAAGGGCGCCATCGCCAAGGCCGAGGAACTGCAGAAGGAGACGCCCAACAGCATCATCGCCGGCCAGTTTGTGAACCCCGCCAACCCCGCCATCCACAAGGCCACGACCGGCCCCGAGATCTGGGATGACACCGACGGCAAGGTCGACATCTTCGTCGCCGGCGTCGGCACCGGCGGTACCGTGACCGGCGTGGGTGAGTTCCTTAAGGAGCAGAACCCCCAGATCCAGGTTGTCGCCGTCGAGCCCGCCACCTCCCCGGTGCTCTCTAAGGGCCAGGCCGGCCCGCACAAGATCCAGGGCATCGGCGCCGGCTTTGTGCCCGACGTCCTCGACACCCAGGTCTATGACGAGATCATCCCCGTCGAGAACGACGACGCCTTTGCGACCGGCCGCGCCGTGGGGCACAAGGAGGGCGTGCTCGTGGGCATTTCGTCCGGCGCCGCCGTGTGGGCCGCACTGCAGCTGGCCAAGCGTCCCGAGAACGAGGGCAAGACCATCGTGGCGCTGCTCGCCGACACCGGTGAGCGTTACCTGTCCACGGCGCTCTTCCAGGACTAGAGCTTCTCGTTCTTAGAACGAGTCCAAGGCACGCCGGTCTCCCCTCTCTTCTGACAGCCTGAGCTCATCCCAACAGGGTGTCCCACAGGACGCCCGAACTTGCTACAATGTCTGCGGCGCGGAACCAGCCTCCCGCGCCGCTTTTCTTTTTTGGCCACATGCCACCAAGGAGAACCTCCCCATGCACAATAAGCGCGTGCTCGTCGCCATGAGCGGCGGCGTCGATTCCAGCGTGACCGCGTATCTGCTCAAGCGCCAGGGCTATGAATGCGTCGGCGCCACCATGCGCCTCACCTGCCCCGCACCCGATCCCGTCACGGGCATGAGTAAGGTCGACCGCGATATCGCCGATGCAAAGGCCGTCGCCGAGCGCCTGGGGATACCCCATCATGTGCTCGACCTGCAGCAGACGTTCGACCACAGCGTTATCGAGCGTTTTGTGACCGCCTACCAGAAGGGGCTGACGCCCAACCCGTGCATCATCTGCAACCGCCACATAAAGTTTGGCGCGTTGCTCGATGCGGCGCTGGACATGGGCTGCGACTACATCGCAACGGGACATTACGCCAAAACAAGCCAGACGGCAGACGGCACCTGGCAGCTACATCGCGGCGAGGACCCCAAAAAGGACCAGAGTTACTTTTTGTATTCGCTCACGCAGGAGCGCCTGGCGCACACGATCTTTCCGCTGGCCGGGCTGGACAAAGAGCGCGACGTGCGCCGCATTGCCGCCGAGCAGTGCTTCATCAACGCCAAGAAGGCCGAGAGCGAGGACATCTGCTTTATCGCGGACGGCGACTACGCGGGCTATATCGAGCGCCGCTGCGGACATGCCGCTGCACCGGGCGATATTGTATGGCGCGACGGCAGCGTGGTCGGACGCCACAACGGCGCGCTGCGCTATACCATCGGCCAGCGCAAGGGCTTGGGTGTCGCGATGGCGCACCCCGTGTACGTAACGGGCGTCGATGCCGCCAACAACATTGTGCATCTTGGCGAGGCCGAGGACCTGACGGCCACAGCGCTCACGGCCGATGAGTGGATCTGGAGCGCGCCGGCAGAGCGCATGGAAGCTGAGCTCAATGCCGGCGGCATTCGCGTGGGCGCCAAGTACCGCTACCGCCAAAAGGACCAGGCAGCGACCCTTACACGTGGCGCCGACGGACAAATGCTGCTGACTTTTGACGAGCCGCAGCGAGCCATCGCCCCCGGCCAAGCCGTTGTAGTCTACCGCGGCGACATCGTCCTCGGCGGCGGCACGGTGACCGGCGCACTTAAGTAGCCGCAGGTTTATCGCTGCACGTGTCGAAGCACCTCAACAGCGGCACTAACCTCGATTACGCGACGCTCGAGGCCGCGGCAAATGGCCTCGAGTCGACCCTCCGCCGTCGCCCATTCGCTCTGCGAAAGAATCTCGATCGCCTCATCAACAAATCCGTTGAGCCACGATGGATCGAACCAATCGAGCGAGTCCGCAAGCGCCAGCTGGACGGAAGGGTCGGGCCCAAACGGCTTAGCGGAAAACCCAAACTCCCCAGCTGCGAGCACGGCAGTTGGTACGTTGTACCACAGGCAATTGCCGCTATCGAACAGCGGAGCAGGCCTTATCTCCAGGGTATCGACATTGCGGATGATGCCGAAGTTTCGCCAATGGCGGTCGCTGTTGGCCAAAAGGGCATCGCAGACAATCATCTGCGACATAGACCTTCTCACAGCGGCCTCATCGACACCATGCTTGCCGAGGTAGCGGCAGTACCGGTCGTACGTCGAGCTTCCTCGCTGGCCGCCAAGGGCGTTCTTAACGTAAACAGCCGGAACATATTCCTCGCGGCCGTCTAGAAAGTCGTCGCACAGACACACAGGGCCATCGAACATCCGCTCAACCGTATAAGAAACAAACTCGCCCTCCGACAGCAAGCGACGATGCAGAGCCGTTGCAACCGCCTCGTTAAAGGGACGCTGATCGTCCATCCCGCACCCTTTAGCCAAAACGCGAATGCCGTTTCGGATCATCCACGATTTAGGGAGCTCGCCCTCGGACGTGTTATCCGGATTTTTAAGACCGATGCCTTCCAGCCAACCCGAACGCTCTTCGGGCGCCGATCGCTCAAAATCATTCTCGAAGTAATTGAGGTTTCGCCATTCGAGCCCGTCGCATTCTGCCGGTCGCAGCCAATAACAATCCGAAAGTGATAGGCCCAGGCACCGAACCGGAACCTCGATGCCACTGGCAATTCCCAGTTCACGATAGCGCGAGACGAGCCCGGGGCGGACGTCAGGCACCGACCGATGGCTCCACCACACGTTGAGCTCCCGTTTATTCACCGTAAGAGAAGAGCTCGAGCATGTGCCAAACGGCATTCGTTGCGCATCGAGGACCCCGGCGATTTCGAAGGGAAACTCGCGCGTCGGATCAAATGAGACATGCGCGACCTCATGGTCGGCGGACATCAGCGTAAACTTGCGTCCCACATCGGCCGCAGGACGGCGTCCACGTTTGCGGACCTTTTGATAAGCGACCGCGGAATTGTACTCGACCATCTTCCGTCCGCCCACAATATCGCACGCGAGCGTTCCCGATGCGGCAAGTTGAGATATGCGGGCTTTCGTAACGCCCAGCAGGCAGGCAGCATCACCCATAGATAAGTACTCAGATGCATTCATATGCCGCATCACCTCGTTAAGTATTCCAAACGTTAAGTTAATTAGTTACATACAGTATAATACTAAACAGAATGAAGCGAAAAAAGGCCCGAGAAATCGGGCCTTAGCGATTGGTCAGCCGAGTCGTAAGCTGCTCCCCTAGCGCTGAACGTAGGCGCGAACCAGCTCAAAGGTATTACGCACACCGTCGATGTGGCTGCGCTCGTAGTTGTGGCTCGCGTACACGCCGGGGCCGATCAGACCATGGCGAATGTCGTAGCCGGCCGAGAGCGTGGCCTCGACGTCGGAGCCGTAGTGCGGGTACACATCGATGGCGTAATCGAGCTCCAGCTCGCGCGCGATGTTGGACAGCGTGGTCACCAGATCGTAGTTGTAGGGGCCACCCGAATCCTTGGCGCAGATCGACACCATGCGCTCGGTGCAGCCCAGGTCGTCGCCCACGCAGCCCATGTCAACGCTGATCATCTCGCGCGTGTCGGCCGGCACAAAGGCTCCGCCGTGGCCGACTTCCTCGTACACCGTAAAGAGCAGCGAAACCTTGCGCGAAAGCGACACCTCGCCGTCAGCAACAGCGCGGGCCAGACCCAGCAGAATCGACGCCGACAGTTTGTCATCCAAGAAGCGACTCTTGATGTAGCCGCTCTCCGTCACCGTGGTGCGCGGGTCCATAGCGATGATGTCACCGGTCTGAATACCCAGCTCGAGCACATCGTCCTTGCTGTCAACGTTCTCGTCGAGCAGGATTTCCATGTTCTTCTCGATGGTCTTGACCGGCTCGTCGGCCACGTGCGCCGAAGGCTCGGTGTTAAGAACCACGCCCGTGTAGACATTGCCGTCGCGCGTGTAGACGGTGCAGTTCTCACCATCGGCCGTAGACCATTGATGCCCACCGAGCGTCGTGGGGCGCAGGCGGCCATTGTCCTTAATGGAACGCACCATGGCGCCCAGGGTATCGACATGGCTCGCCAGTACGAGCGGCTCGCCCTCGCCACCAAGCTCAACGAGCACGTTACCCTTATTAGAACGCTCAGGCCCAAACCCCATATCGCGCAGGGTCTCCATCAGATAATCAGTCGCCGCACGAGTAAACCCCGTAGGCGAAGCAATCGAGGTAAGTGCCTTCAACTGGTCAGTAATATAGGAGAGCGTCTCCTCTAGAGAAGCATCGATTACAGAAGCCATGTGCATCCTTCCAAGCAAAACTAAGACCGA
>USOG01000022.1 GCA_900556365.1 uncultured Collinsella sp. | reverse complement strand
TGTGCCATGGCCTGCCATGTGGGCTTTCCCTATATCGATATCCTGCGCTATGGCGGAACCGTGCCCGGCAACGAGCCTGGTACGGCAAAGTTCTGCTGTCCCGAGGTCGATACGCTGAACGTCTGGCTTGCCGAGATCGTCGACGAGTAGTCGAGCGCAATGTGACAAAGGGACAGTTCTTTTGTCACATTCGCCGGTGTTGCCCCTTCTATTATGCTTGTAATCTCAAATCTCTGCATTTCATCCGATTTTAGGTTCTAAAAACTCTGCATTTCATCGATAATCAAGCATATAAACTCTGCATTTCATTCGATGATATTGAGGGGAGAGCCTATGCTGCGCAGGAAAATAGCGGCAGAGCTGGAGCGTTGGCTGAAGTCTGCCGAGCAAAAGGCCTTATTCATCACGGGTTCTCGCCAGATCGGCAAAAGCTATTCGATTCGCGCGTTTGGCAAAGCCAACCACGCAACCTACATCGAACTCAACCTCATGGAAAATCGCCAGGCAAAAGATGCTCTTCTCGAGGCGCGAGATGCCGATGATTTCATCAGCAGGGTGACGCTTCTTTCGGGAAAGCCGATAGCGCCAGGCAAAACGCTCGTGTTTATCGATGAGGTCCAAGAGGCCCCCGACATCATGACGATGGCAAAGTTCCTTGTTGAGGACGGGAGGTGCCGCTGGGCGTTTTCGGGGTCAATGCTTGGGACCCAGTTCAAGGGTGTCAGGTCCTATCCCGTGGGGTATGTCCACGAGCTTAGGATGTTCCCGCTCGATTTTGAGGAGTTTTGCTGGGCAACCGGGGTGAGCGAGGGGGCTCGCCAAACGATACGCGACGCGTGTATCAGCGAGAAGCCCATTCCTGGTTACATTCATGACGCGATGATGGCAAACTTCAGGACCTATACCGTTGTCGGCGGAATGCCGGAGGTCGTGCAGCGTTTCCTTGACACGCAGGGCGACCTTGCCTCTGTTCGTCAGCTACAGTCCGAGCTCAACGAACAGTACCGACGGGATATTTCCAAGTATGCAAGCGGGCGTGCCCTTCAGGTGCAGAGCATCTACGATCAGCTCCCCATTATGCTTGAGGGCGAACACAAGCGTTTCGTGCTCAATTCCATTGACCCCAAGGCGCATTATGAGAAGTACCAGCGAGATTTTGTCTGGCTTGTCGATGCCGGCGTTGCTCTCAAAGCCGATATCGTAACCGAGCCAAAATCGCCCCTGCTCAAGACGGCACGGCCATCGCAGTTCAAGCTATATCAATCGGATACGGGCATGTTGATGGCGCGCTACCCCGTTGGAGTCGCCCAAGCGGCGTATCTTGATAGCAAGGAGCCCAACCTGGGCGGCATTTACGAAAACGTGGTGGCTCAGCAGCTGGCTGCCCAAAATCGCCAGCTTTACTACTATCAGACAAAAAAGCGCGGCGAAGTGGACTTTGTGGTCGATGGACCGGATGGGACGGCTGTTCCGATCGAGGTTAAATCGGGCTCCTATTACCACGCGCACGCTGCGCTCGGTCATGTGCTTGATACGGCTGAATATGGCGTAAGGCTCGGGATTGTTTTCTCGAGAGGCAACGTTGAGCGCAACGGAGCGGTTCTCTATTTGCCGCTATATGCGACCTGGGCCCTTTCGGATGTTTTGGGCGACTCCTGCGCCGAGGGGATAAAGCTGGAGGTCAAGCCGGTCTAGGGCCAGTCCCGGATGTGACAAAGGGACAGTCCCTTTGTCACATTCATGAGTGTGGATTTTCTCCCGTTTAGAGCGCACTCGAACGCTCAAAGTGGGAGAAAATCCACGCTCTTTTTCATGTCGGAGATTATCCGCGCTCGTTTCGCGCCGAAGGCGTGGCCCGCGGCCTCGCTTGCCTACAGCTGCTCGAGCATAGCGGTGCAACCGGCGAGTACATCGCGGTAGGTGGCGTCGAAATTGCCGGTGTACCAGGGGTCGGCCACGTCGCCGGGGCGCTCGGCCCAATCGAGCAGGCGCGTAATCTTGCCGTCGGGGTCGTCGCCAAAGATGCGACGCAGGCCACGCGCGTTCTCGGCATCCATATAGACAATGTGATCCCAGTCGCCATACTCCGCGCGACGCACCTGGCGGGCACGGTGCGCAACGACGGGAATCCCGACTTCACGCAGCTTGGCGACCGTGCCATGATGCGGCGGGTTGCCGATCTCCTCAGTTGAGGTCGCAGCGGAGTCAATGACAAACTCGCCCATGCGCCCAGCGCGGTGCACCAGCTCGGTAAACACCGACTCGGCCATCGTCGAGCGACAGATATTGCCGTGGCATACGAACATTATTTTTATCATTCTCCAAAACCTCTCATATATCAGTATTTCCGCAGGTGAAATACATCGTTTTGCATTTTGTCATGTAAGCGGAATTGGGTATCGTTTCGTTTATGAGCCGATTTTTTCCGCTGAAAAAGTTGTACGAAAAGTTGTAAATCGCTCAAATTTACAACTTCGTACAACCTAATCCTATGCGACATCGTCTGTCATGCGCAGCATTTCTTCCCGCACATCATCGAAGCCAAGATGAGTGTATGTATTGTAGGTCACGTCAATGTCGGAATGCCCCATGATGTACTTGAGCTTTGCGGGATTCATCCCCTTGCGTGCCATTTTGGAGCAGAACGTGTGACGACAGACGTGCGGAGTAATTTTCGGCAGCTCATGCTTATAGATGTCGTTATGTTTTTGCAGAGCGTGCTGAAAGTACTTCTCCCAGTGCATGGCAACCATGGGCAGATTGTTCTTGTCGAGGAACAGAAATTCGCTTACGCCGTCCACAAGAGGTTCAACTGAAGGACGAATGCGCCTTTGAAGAATCGCCTTGAAACACTCCCTGACTTTATCGGTCATAGGCACGTATCGTACGCCGCTCTTGGTTTTTGGACGCTCGATGTAGTACTCCATACCGCTTGTTCTTTGGAGTTGTTTATCAACCCGTATGCACCCATTCTCAAAAATGAGGTCATCTTCGGTAAGCCCGCAGAACTCGGAGATGCGCAGCCCCGTATTGAAGAGGATGTAGAATGCCTCATAGTAGCGGGAGAAATGATCATCGTGCTTCACGAACTCAAGAAACCTGCGCTCATCTGTCGCCGTCAGGGCTTCTCGGGGGATAGAATCATTGACAAGCACAGAGGCAAGCTCGAAGTTGAATGGGTTTCGCCTGATGAGATCGTCCTCCTCGGCAAGCTGGAAGGCAGGACGAAGCACGCCCCTGATGGAGTGGATAGAGCTGTAGCTCTTTCCGAGGCTTTTTTGCAGATAGATGAGCCAACTCTTTGCATCAAGCGTCGTAACCGCATCAATGAGCCTGCTCCCGAATTCATCTTTGGCAAGAAAGTTCAGCACAGTTTTATAACCCGCTTTGGTGGTCTGCCTCACCGCCGTTTTAGTTGAGACGTAGTTTTCAACGAGTTGGAGAACGGTCATCTTCTCTGGTGCAACGCGGTCAAACAGATCGCGCTGCACTTGCTTCTCGATTTCACGGAGGCACTTATCTGCTTTCTTGCCCTTGGGCGGAAAGTCGTGCGCCGTCAGCGTCCAAGAGTACTTGAACCTCGTCTTGCCCTTAGCGTCTTTGTACTTGAAGTAGTACTGTCCGTTAGGACGTTGCCCTTCACCTCGGCGCAGGATGCGCCCCTTGCTGTCTTTTCTCGTGGGCATTCTACTTACCTCCTCTCCTTACGAGCGCGCCTCGATGCGTCGCAATGACCGCATCGAGGCGCGTGTCTGTTTCGTTGGTTCGTTCGGTTAGATTCGATTACTCGTTCGAAAAGTATTCATCCTTCAGATACAGCAGATCTTCAATGAAGAAGTACAGCTGACCCGAAGAAGGCGAACCCTTAGCAAGACACCTGATTCCAAGTGCGCCACCGTAATCAACCATGAACTTCAGAAACCCTGTAGTCCCAAGAAACCTTGCCGCTGTGTTTGAATCAACGATCCTGAGTGAGCGTTCAAGTAAGTCGAACTTGGGGTTGCCCTGCTTGGTTTTGCAGGTTGAATTGCTCATTTTGAGCCTCCTTTTCGATCGGCGTTGCGACGCAACGCAATTTCGTAACAAGGCGAGATTAGCTACAGATTGAAGTATCTTCAAATCGAGAAAACCCTGATAAATCAGTATTTTTGTTTGCATCCGTTCATAAATGAGGAGAAAAAAGTCAGTGCTATATTTCGAGATTCACGGGGTCTCCATACGCATGCCCTTCGCCCGTGCGCATCTCGCTTCGCTCGATGCTCGTGGGTTTATTTGTATGAAGTACGCGGGCGTTGGGCATGGGACTGTCGGCTATGCCGACCGCAGCGCACGCTGCGTCAGTCCCCCTTATGCCCTTTTGCTTTTTTGCCCCCCCGAAGCGTATAGCGGAGGGAGCCAAGGCGATTTCTCCTGATATATGGCGTGAAACGCTGTAGAAAACAAGGCATGTTTCAAGGGTTGAATTTGTCGAAGATTGTGACAGTTGTAGAAAGCGCTTCGAAAAGCCCCATAAACGGGGCGATCTTCTCGGAGGATTTTCTACAAGTTCAGGCGTAAAGTGACGACGTGTAGAAAGCGCGTCTTGAGTGCGCGCGGAGCAAAAAATAAAGGGCGCAGCGATTGTTTTCGCTGCGCCCTTCGGCGTCTTTTCAGTTGTGGATTATCGGAGCGGGCACGAGCCGCCAAGCTGTGCCTAGATGATTTACCCCAAGGACGTACAGGTCAAGCTCCTCGTCGTAGAACACAGGCTCGCCCGTGTGCTCCATGACAAACGACGGGTCCTGTATGATGTACCACTGGAAAATCTCCTCCCATGGTACCCAGTCCCCGCTCACGAGCTCAAGCGGGCGCTTTGCCATCTTGTTTGCGAGCACCATGTTCCCGCACGTCTCGGCGAGGTCGGCGTAGGTCTTGATGCCGTAGTCACTCATCGCTTTTCCCCTCCGCTTCCCGCTCCTCGGTTCGCTTGAGACGTTCAGCCACGCAGTGGCGCATGGTGCGCAGGGCCTCGCAGTCGATGCTCTCCGCGAGGATGTCCCCGTCGAGTACGACCTCGCCCAGAGCGTTCACGAACCGCCACTCCATCACGTTGTCGATGCGCTTGAGCACGTCCTTCAGGGTGCCGCTGTCGCGCATGGGGGCGTTCCCGTCCACCTTTGCCATGCGCTCAAGCTCCTTGGCCTTCGCCGAGCAGATGCGGGCGGTGCGCCTGAGCACCTGCGCCCTCCACATGGCTTCCTCCTGCGGGCTATTGGGTTCTAATGGCTTGTTGTTCATGTGTGTACCTCCTTTTCACTTTGGAGGCACTCGATGCCGAAGGCATCTTTTCGCTCTTGCCCGTCAGTATCCCATTAGCAGCCCACTAAGCGCCCGCTGAAAGACCCATGAAAGGACCTTTGGCGGTCGCGGGATGCGATAGGGTCTCAACGCGATCCGCTCTGAGACCATCAAGAGCCCTCGATAGGGCAGAGCGCTGTCGTTGATCTACTTTCGCGTTTTCCGAATAGATGCCATTTCTCGTTTTTGCTGAGTAAAAAAGAGGAAGGTGGCCGCTTTGCGACCGCCTTCCTCCTCGAAGACGATTGGCTATCTTCTGTGATTGGGTAGGATTTGCTGTCCGGATGTGGATTGTTTACTGATGAGCACCGCACGAGGTGCAATACACGTAGTCCACGTAGGTTTCGGTGCTGTAGGAACCGTGGTCTTCCTTGTGGGAGCCTACCTGTACTTTCTCGGTCTTAGTGCGGTTCACGTAGTTGCCGCAATACCCTTCGGTCTTCATCTTTTCGACGATAAGGTTCTTGAATGCTTCGAAGTCGGCATCGGTGTAGAACCAGTACGTCTCTCCGTTGCTGAGCCATGTTCCGTCAGGTTGTTCCGTGTAGAGTTGTCCGCCATAGATTGTCTTGGTCTCGTAGTCAGGCACGTCAACCCAGTTGCTTACCCAGACCTGACGGGTAGCCGTATGGTTTACCCAAGTGTGCGTATGGGCAGGCTTGGAAGGCTGGCTGGAAGCCGAGCCGGAGTTGCCGTGGTTGCCAGCGTCGGCAGAGCCAGAGCTCGAAGAACCATTGCTGGAAGACTGTGAGCCAGCGTTCTTGTTGCTGTCAGCCTTGGCGTTGTCGTTCTTGGCAGGTGGGGTCGTCTGGGCAGGCTCCTTGTTGACATCGACTTCCTTGTCGGCATCAGTCGCCTCCTGCTTGGTCTTGTCGCTCGCGTTCGGGTTCTTGGCGACATTGCCGTCGAGCTTGTCGAGGATGCCAGTGCCTGCATCGCCCTTCAGGGTCTCGTCGCCGTTCTCGATGGCGTCCTTGGTCTTGTTGACGATGTCCGCGAGCATGTCGTCGGTGACCTTGTCGGCGGGAATCTGCGCCATAGGGCAGTTGACTGCAGGTGCGGTCTTCGTGTCGGCATCGACGGTGATGTCGACGGGGGCGCCCGTGTCGTAGATGTCGAATGCGGAACCGTCGGAGTTGACGGGGCTGACGAAGCTCACGGTGTGGTCGCCCTCGGCGAGTGCGATCGTGGAAGTGCCCTTGTTGCCCTCGGCATCAGGGGTCACCGCGTGGTAGAAGTCCACATCGTTGCCCTCGATATGGGCGATGGCGGGTGTGGAGTTCTCGTCCCAGCCGTTGTCGGCTGTGACGCTGAGGGTCACATCGACGGTTCTTGACTCCTGCTGTTCTGGTTGTTGCTCGGACGTTGCGAACGCTCCACTTGCCACGGCTATCGCAACAACGATCGCAACAACGATCGCAGCGGCTATCGCTGCGACTTGGGGCTCATGCGAGCGCGCCCACTGGGATAATCCGTTCATTATCCATCCCCCTTGCCTGTTTCTGTTAGCGCCGCAACCTGCTCGCTATTTGGTCGAGGCTCTTGCTCACGCTGGAGGCGCTTGTGCGAATCTGATCGAGGCTGCTGCTCGCGCTTGCGGTGTTCGCGTTGATCTGCTGAGCCTGATTGAGAATCTGCCCCTGCATGAACAGGTTGCCTATCTGCAGCATGTTGCCGATGCGCTGCTGGTTGAGAATCCGCTGCTGGCCCGCTTCCATGCGGCGCTGGTGCATCTCGGTCTCGTAGAGGTTGACCATCTCCTGCACGGTGGTGGCGCGATGGTTGCGCACGGCGGCAAGGAAGAAATCCACGGCTTCGATGCTGTCGTAATCCATGGGGTACCACGGGGCGACCTGCGAAGCCCATTGCTGCTGTACGGCGAAAATCTCCCGCTTGGTTTGCTCGATGCTCTGGGCTAGGGCCTGGTTGTTGGCTTCAACTCGTTGGTTGCTTTGGTCAATCGCGGCATTTCTCTGGGAGCGGCTTTCGTCCGCCGTCTTCGCTATGACCTTGTATAGAATCGCACCGATGATAGCTGAGACGATGAGGTTCACGATATTCCAGACCGCCAATTGAAGCTCCGGGCCTCCCATCGAGAAGAACGGAAGGGTAGGGAGATACGTTATTACCTTAAGTGGCGTGCTCGTGATAAGCGTGAACGCGATAAGGAAGCCCCCGATTGCGTAGAGGACGGGGTGCCTTTTGGTCTTCTTTTCCGTCTTGGCGGCGAACTGAGTGGTGAGTTGGTTGATACGTTCCTGAAGGTCAACCACCCTATGCATCAAATCGTGCGCCGTGGCAACGCCTGGCAACAAACTTGCCTGTTCCTCCATGTTTGCTCCTTTCTATTTCACGGATATAGCCCGAGCTGTCATCGGGCTATATCCGTGCGTATCGATTGCCTAGTCCACCTCTATCCCTTCGGCATCGGGGGTGTCCCACGTGAAGCCCGCGTGCCCCTCGTTCACGACGGTGGCGAGGCCGGAGTAACCGCCGAAGGTCGTGCCATAGACGGTCTGGGTGGTCGAGTAGGTGGGCGCGGAAAGGTCGATGTCCACTTGCTCGGTCTCGTAAAGCGCCTCGTCCGCGTATCTGTCGGGATGACTGCCGATATGTGAGCCTGAGTAGAAATGCGAGCTGTTCAGAGACTGGTGCTCGAAGCTGAGCGTTTCTGATGCGGCGGTATTTCCCGTGTCATCCGTTTCGAGTCTGAGGGTGAACGGCACGGCTTCCGGCTCCTGGTACTCGGCGGCCTCGTTGACCTTCTGGCCTGCCGCCTCATTTGCGGCGTAATCGGGGGGGAGGGAAGTAGCTTCTTCGATGTCCTCGTTGGTCTCGTCGATGGCGGACTGCTTGGTGGCGTCGAAGCGCTCCCGGTCCTTCTTCTTGGCGAGGTCGATGATTTCGTCGTTCGACATCCCGTCGAGGTCACCGAACGTGACGTCGACGTAGGACGTACCGCCGTTCATCCACACGTATTTCGTATCGTAGACGGTGACGTTCCCGTTGCCGTCAAAGACAAGTACGCGCTCGACGCCTGTGTCCTTTCCTATCTGCTTGTCGCCGTCGTAGACCATCCACACGCCCGCCTGGCCGAAAGCCTGCGAAGCAGGCACGGGCTCGCTCGCGTTCTTGACGCCTCCGCCTGAACCGCTACATCCAACCAGCCCAAAGCCCGCTATGGTAACCGTCCCGATACCGAATAGCTTGAGCGCCTCTCTCCTCGTGTACTGCTTCATAGTTGTTTTCTCCTTTTGCGTTCGCTTGCTTTGTCGATTTAGCTTGTTACTCGATGCTTTCCCGTCGGCTTTGATGGGAAGGGGGCAAGTCGAACGACTGCCCCGGTAAAGATTCCGGAGCCGTTCGGCTTGTCCCTATGCAACTTATTGTTGTTGTTGGCTTTCCTGCTGTGCCTTGAGCCACTCTCTCGCGTTGAGCTGATCCTGGAATTGGGAGTTCGTCATGCCGTCGCCGCGGACGGAGTTGGGATCGTTCGGGTCCCATGACTTGGTGAGCCCGATCGTCAGATACTTCTCCAGGCCGTCTCCCGCCCCGTTGCCGACATATACGTTCAGTCCGGTGCCGGTCGCGCCGAGTTCCCGCGTGCCGTATACCGGCCACGGGTTATCTTTCGCAACGGCGATGCAGATTGCGCCGCCGTAGTCGTTGGCCGGTTTGTGCGAAATCTGCCACGTGTGGTCGTCTAGCTGGGTCACGCTCCACTCGTTCTGCTTCCAATCGGACGGCACGTCCACGTAGAAGTAGTCGGTCGTGAACGAATGGCCACCGCTGGATGCCTGGTCCGTTGACGTCTGCTCGCTCTCGGAAGTGCTCGCCTCGGTGCTCTTATTCGCCTCGTCGGTCTTCTTCTCTTCCTCGGCCTTCTTGGCTGCCACGGCGTCGTCCCTGCGCTTTTGTGCCTTCTCTTTGAGCTTGTCGAGCTTTGACGAGCTTATGCCGCTGTCCTTTGCTGCCTTATATGCCGCATCGATCTGCGCGTCCGTCACCTCTTCTGCGGGGACAGGCTTGATGGTGATTTCCTTCTTGACGTTGGCTTTGCCGTCCTTGTCGATGCTGACCTTCGTGGACGCGCCCTTGGTGTCGTAGATGGTTCCGTCCGCCGCGATGGGTGACGCCTCGATCGCAAGGCGGTAATCTCCCGGCCTGAGGGCGATGTCCGAAGAGTCCGACCCCGCGTGGAACACGCTGTCCACACTGTTGCCCGAGGAGTCCTTTCCGGTGGCATGGATGGCGATCTTCGTGCCCTTTCGCGTGTCAAGCCCTTCGGCGTTTACGACGAGGGGAACGCCGTAGGTCTTGGACACCTGCGCCGAGAGATATAGATAGGCGCCTCCGCAGCAGATGGCGACCACCGCCGCGATACCTATCGCCACCCACAGTGCCGCCCGCTTCTTTTTGCCGGATCTGTCAGCCATCTCTTATCCCGCTTCCTTCCTCCGTGATGTCTGTTCGCTCTTGAGAAATTACTTTGAGGCGCGCATGTGCTCCATGAAGACGCCGGCCGAGATGAGCGCCAAGGATACTGCGAGCGTTGCGAGGAAGGGGAGGATGTTGTCACCCGTCTTGGGCAGCTCGCCGTTCTTGGCATCGGTTTTTGCGTTCGAGCCATTCGAGCCGTTTGCCTGCGCTTGCTTTTTCTGCTCGGTCGACGTCCCGAGGGCGGCGACGGTCTCGGTCTTGGTGGCGCCGCATTTGGTGCAGGTGTAGGTGCGCACGCCCTCCTTCGTCGCGGTGGGCTCGGTAGTCACGGTGCCCTTGTCCCATGTGTGGTCGGTCGCCGCGATCTCGCGCGTCTGGACGGCCCCGCAGATATCGCATGTCAGCTGCTCCTGCCCGGGCGCGGTGCAGGTCGCGGGGGTCGTGACCTTCCAAGTACCTTCGTGCGCGTCGCTGTCGATGGCATGGAACTCAACGGTGTTCACGCCGACCTCCTGACGCCACTTCGCATAGCGCTCCGCCTCGGTCCCCTTGTAGCCGATGATGCGGCAGTTGAGAATGGGCGTCGAATG
Organism: uncultured Collinsella sp.; assembly: GCA_900556365.1. The sequence goes on along the minus strand of USOG01000022.1, from coordinate 4,010 downwards.
GATGGCCGTGACGGATTTGGGGATCCAGACATTCTTGAGGCTGTCGCATTGGTTGAGGAACTGGTCGGGGATCTCGGTCACGCCCTCCTCGACATGCACGTTCTCAAGGTTGGTGCAGCCGTAGAACTGCGCGTTGCCGCCGCCGCCCCATGTGGAACCGGAGGGAATGGTCACCGAGGTGAGCTTCTTGCAGTAGACGAAGACATCGGAATGCCAGTCGACGTTTGCGGGCAGCTTGATCTCGGTGAATCCCGCATTCTGGAACGCGCAGTTCCACACGCGCTCCAGCCCATCGTTCAGATGGACCTCGGTGAGGCTAGGGTTGTCCGCGAATGCGGAGACCCTGATGGTCTTCACCGTGGAGGACAGCGTCACCTTATGCAGGTTGCTGTACTGGACGCTACCGTACGAGGCGAACGCGGTGCCGGGGATTTCCGTGACGCCCTCGGCAACCTTGACCTCTGTGATCTGCGAGGCGTACTGCGTCCAGTCATATGTGGTTGCCGTGGGGATGTCCGCCGTCAACGTGAGCACGCCGTCGTTGAGCGTCCAGCCGTTGCCGCTGATTTCCTCGGCATAGGCGCCGCGCGCGCCGGACAGCAGTGCTACGCACAGGGCGAACACGCCCGCGAGGGTCAGCACCCCTCTTTTCCATGTCGTTGATTTCATCTTCCCTTTTCCTTTCTTTTGGGTTTACGTTTTCGTTAAATCGGCCGGTTACAGTCCGTTGCGTTTGCCGAACACATCGCGCGCGATCCAATCGACGTTCCTGCTCGTGCTTGCGGTGTTCGCGTTGATCTGCTGGGCCTGGTTGAGAATCTGCTCCTGCATAAAGAGGTTGCCGATCTGGAGCATGTTGCCGATGCGCTGCTGGTTGAGCATCTCCTGCTGCCCCGCCTCCATGCGTCGCTGGTCCATCTCGGTCTCGTAGAGGTTCACCATCTCCTGCACGGTGGTGGCGCGATGGTTGCGCACGGCGGAGAGGAAGAAGTCGACGGCTGCGGTGTTGTCATAGTCCATGGGGTACCACGGCGCGACCTCTGCCGCCCAACGTTGCTACACGGTGAAGATCTCCTGCTTGGTTTGCTCGATGCTCTGCGCGAGCGCCTGGTTATTTGCGTCGACCACGGCGTTGTTGTTGTCGATATAGACGTTGCGGCGGGCGCGGGACGTGTCGGCCGCCTTGGCGATGACCAGGTAGAGGACCACGCCGATGACGGCGGAGACGATCAGGTTTATGGCATTCCAGACGTCCCTTTGGAGGTCCGGTCCTCCGGTCGCGTAGAACGGGAGGGAGAACGGATACGTGAGCGCGCAGAGCGGCGTGCTCGTGATGAGCGTGAAGACGATGAGGAAACCGGCTATGGCATAGAGCACGGGGTGCCGCTTGGTCTTCCTTGCTGTCTTTTGCGAGAACTGCGTGGTCAGTTGGTTGATGCGATTTTGCAGATTGACCACGCGATGCATCAGGTCGTGCGCGGTCGTGATTCCCGACAGCAGATCTGCCGTTTGTTCCCCCACAGCCTTTACCCTTCTCCTCGATATGCGGGTGCGCCTTCGGCGCACCCGTTTTCGGAATGCTGACTATTGCTCATAATTGAACTACATAGGCAATAATTAGCCCTTACAGTTTATTATACTTGCAGAAAAATGCCCATACGATTCAAGTCAGATTGATTCGTATGGGCGGTGATAGTGTGAAGTATTTCGAAATAGGCCAACGCATACGGCGGTACCGTAAGGCCTGCGGGATGTCGCAGGAGGCGCTGGCAGGAAAGGTCGGCATCTCCGTCACGCATATGAGCCATATCGAGACCGGAAACACTAAGCTGAGCCTGCCCGTGCTATCGAAGATTGCCGAGGAGCTTTCGGTCGGCGCCGACGCGCTGCTGTCCGACGAGCCGAGGCCTGATAAGTCGACGCTTTCGTTAGAGGTGCGAGAGATCCTGGATTCGTTCGAGGTCGACGAGCTGCCCGTGGCAATCGAAGTGCTTCGGGCGCTGCGGGATGCGATGGCTAAAAGACGCGGCTAGGGGCGAATTCCAGCACTCAAAAGTTGTGAAAAAGTTGCATAGCAGCAAGATGAAAAGGGCAAACCACTCATTTACGAGGCGGTTTGCTCCTTTAGTCAAATATTGCCGTGGCAGACAAAGAGAACGCGGTGGACGGGCTTTGGACTATTCATGACCAGCTCTCTCCAAACGAAGCCAAGTACGACGCATTATCGAACGGCGTCCCTAGGCCCTGACGATGCCAGCGAGCGCGACAGGTTCATGCTGGGAATCTCGATAATGCGCCAGAACGCAACGGAGACGAGCATGCTTGCGGGCAGCGAGACCGCGGCAATCGCGAGCGGGTCGACAATCCCGAGCCTGGGCAGCAGGGCAACGAGCGCACCGATGACAATGGCGTGGGTAAGGTAGAGGCTGTACGACACCTTTCCCAAAAAGACCATGGGGGCCGCAGAGAGCGCACGGCGCGTGAACCCGTCGGCGATCGCGACGACAACCACCACCAGGCAGGCCGCGTTCATGGCGGTGGACTTCAACGCCTCGAGGACCCCGCCGGGATGCCACACGAGCGAGAGCTCGATAACACCAACGGAGGCCACAAGCAGCGCCAGCTCGGCTAGGATTGAAAGCTTGACGGCCTTGATTTTGTCGAATTGCCGGGCCACCATGATGCCAAGCCAGAACATCAGGCAAAGGCGCAGCGGAAAGTAGCCCGTCCAGTGCGAGACAAGCACCGCAATAAAGGTCGCAACAACCGCCAGACCCGTCCGGCGAATCCTTGATATACACCAGATGGCCAGCGGAAGCGTCAGGCTAAACCAGAGCTCCCAGCTCATGGACCAGACGGGAGAGTCAACGCGGACGAGCTGCGCGCCAAAGAGGTTGTTGAGGCCATCGGATACGTTGAACAGCACGTCGAACTGCATGAGGATGTCATGAACCGCCGTGGGCAGGCCCGCGTCGTAGGCGACGGCAAGCGCGGAGCGCGACGTGGACCCCAGGCGCCATGCCACGTAGCCCGCAGGAAGGGCCAGTGCAATCGCCGCAAACAGCGGCACGCAAAGGCGGACGACCCTTCTTGGGTAGTAGCCAAGCCAGTCGTACCCGCCGTTTCCCATGTGCTTAAAGGGAACAAGAGACAGCACTATGCCTGACAGGATGAAGAACACCATGACCGACGCGGTGCCAGGGAAGAGGCTCGGACCCCCCGCGCCAAACGGCTTGACCATGATGTCGACGTGATACAGGAACACCATCAGCGCCCCAAGCCCTCGCAGGCCGTCAAGCGACAAGACGCGCTCCTCATGCCCAGACATTGCCACCCCTTTCTTCGTGCATTTGAGCAGAACCTCCCATTATATACCCTCATGGATTTAGCGTACATTTTGACGAGAAAGACCCCCAAATCGGGCGGATTCGGGGGTCTGGCTCATGTGCATGTCAACGGCGGCGTGCAGATTGTCTACGGCAACATGGCTTCCAACTACGCAACTCAGATGCGCGAGCTGCTGGGCATGGAGTAAACGCCCCACATATCTATAAAATCCGGTGTAGAAGGCGGCGGCAGACAATGCGTCTGTCGCCGCCTTTGAGTTACCCCACGCGCATTTCGTGTACTTCGGATACACGAAATCGTAGAAAAGTGTGTATCTGAAGTACACGAAATTGCACTGCTGAAGCTTCCAGGCGGATAAACATACTCATATTGGGCGGCTTTCACCGGTTGCTCGCCACTCTGGGCCGTGTTCGCCCCTATGCCCGCATCGAGGGCTCTGCTGATTGACGGCGACGCTCCCAACGTGCCAGCTTAATCGTCACCAGCGTGAGCGCCCAGGCCACAAGCGAGAACGCGGCACCCACTGCGCCCACGTATGCAATGCCAACGCTGCTTACCACGGCGCCGCCCACTGCGGTGCCAAACGAGATGCCGACGTTAAACGCCATGGGCTCAACCGAACTTGCGAGTACCATCGACTTGGGATGGCGGCTGCGTGCCAC
>USOG01000021.1 GCA_900556365.1 uncultured Collinsella sp. | reverse complement strand
CAGAGGGTGAGAATCGCAAAGGCCTTCTTTTTCATGGTCGTGTCCTCCTCGATCTGTAACCGCCCATGGATTACCTGCCTTTACTGTACGCGTGAGCGGCTCGTTCGGGTGGGCCATGTGTCCCATTCTGGGGGCCGGATTTGCGCCGTTAAGTGGCAATATGTCCGGGCGCAAAAGAGGGGAGGGCCGGTGCTGCCGGCTCTCCCCGGGGTGAGGTGCCCGTTTGTTTAAAGGGGCGCGTGTACGCGGGCGTTGCCCCAACGGGTTCCTTACTTATGGATATGCCCCAGTTTGTGTCGTTCGGGAGTCTCGAAAGGTGGGCTATGCGTCCCATGTTTGCGGCGCCGACGCCTATCGTTCGTCATAGAAATCCGCGATGACCAGGTGCGCTGACGCTTATGTACTTATGGGCTAGACTAAGCACCATTATGTGATCGATGCGGTCGGTCGGCGGTTGCCGCCCGACCGATGTATATGACTTGAAGGTGCATGCGTATGAGCCAAGAGATGATGGACAAGACCTGCCGCGGGTTTGCCGAGGCGCTTGCCGCGCGCGAGCCGGTTCCCGGCGGTGGCAGCGCGAGCGCCTTTGTGGGCGCGCTGGGCGCCTCGCTGTGCGGAATGGTTGCCCGCTATGGTGCGACCAATCCCGCGCTTGCTGATCGTGCGGATGACCTGACGCGCGCGTTTGCCCAGGCGGATAAGTTGGCGCAGGAACTTGTGGGTCTGGTTGCCGAGGACGTTCGTGCCTACGGGCAGGTGTCCGCGGCGTACGGTATTCCGCGTGACGATCCGGCTCGAGCGACCGCGATTCAGGATGCGCTGCATGTGGCCGCTATGCCGCCGTATCGCATTATGGATGCCTGCGGGCGTGCGTTGGCGCTGCTCGAGGACATGGCCGACAAGGGTTCGCGTCAACTGCTGTCCGATGTGGCGTGCGGCGCCGTGTTCTGCCGTGCCGCTATGCAGGGCGCGAGTTTGACGCTCTTTGCGAACACCACGTCTATGAAGGATCGCGCTCGTGCTGAGGAGCTCGAGACGGCGTGTGATGAGTTGCTCGACACATGGTTGCCGCGCGCCGATGCGCTGGCGCGCCGCGCCTCCGACGCTGCAAGGAAGAGAGGATAGTCATGGCTGAACTGCTGAAGGGTGCTCCCGTTGCTCGCGCTTTGACCGAGGAACTTGCTGCTCGCTGTGCAGCCCTGCGCGAACGTGACGTTGTGCCGACGCTGGCCATTGTTCGTGTGGGCGAGCGCGAGGACGACCTGTCCTACGAGCGCGGTGCCCTCAAGCGCTGCGAGAAGGTTGGCATTGAGGCTCGCCGCGTTTTGCTTCCTGCCGATGTTTCGCAGGATGAACTGCTGGCGGCTATTAAGGACATCAATGCCAACCCCGCTGTTCATGGCTGCCTAGTGTTTCGCCCGCTGCCCGCTGGACTTGACGAGGATGCGGTTGCCGCGGCGCTCGATCCCGCCAAGGATGTTGACTCCATGACGCCGGCCTCGCTGCTTACCACGCTTTCGGGGCGCGGCGAGGGTTTTGCCCCCTGCACAGCTGAAGCCGTGCTTGCTTTGCTGGATCATTACGGCGTTGAGCTGGACGGCGCCAAAGTTGCCGTGGTCGGACGCTCACTGGTAATTGGCCGCCCCGTTGCCGCCATGCTTACGACGCGCAACGCAACCGTGACGACGTGCCATACGCATACGCGCGATCTTGCCGCCGAGTGCTGTGCTGCCGACATTGTGGTTGCCGCCGTTGGACGCGCGCGCACGATTGGCGCAGATGCGGTCCGCGAGGACCAGGCGATTATCGATGTTGGCATTAATTGGGACGAAGCCGCTGGCAAGCTGGTCGGCGACGTCGATTTTGATGCCGCGGAGCCGGTTGTTGGCGCAATCACCCCCGTGCCGGGTGGCGTGGGCGCCGTGACGACAGCAATTCTCGCCAAGCACGTGATCGAGGCGGCTGAGCGCGCGGTAAAATAGGCGTTTGGAGGCTGTTTAGGGGGTTGGTTAGATACCCCGTGGTCAAAAAATGCCAAATATGAGTACTGTTGCCAAGTTAGTCACATATGTTTGAGATCATTTTGGCTCTTTAGCGATAAGTAATATCGTTAAAGAGCCAATTTTATTGGACGTATGGGGAATTACTAGACTCAGTTTTTGGACAGGTGAGGATTCCCGGCGCCCGGAACAGTGCAATTTGCTGCCACTAAATTTGTGACAGTACTCATATTTGGCATTTTTTGACCACGGGGGCTGCCGAGGCCGTGGTTTCGCCCTTTCTGCGCCGAAGCGATACACTGTTATCGTTTGATTTCTTCGCTCAAGGAGGATGCGCATGCCGTGCACAACGATTCTGGTCGGTAAAAACGCAAGCTACGACGGGTCGACCCTGGTCGCGCGTAACGAGGACTCGTCCAACGGGGTGTTTGAGCCCAAGCACATGCGCGTAGTGCATCCCGACGAGCAGCCGCGCGTCTACACGAGCGTCCTGAGTCACCTGACCGTTGAACTGCCCAATAACCCCATGCGCTACACGAGCGTCCCCGATGTTGTCCCGGGCCACGGCATCTGGGCCGAGGCCGGTTTCAACGAGCTCAATGTGGGCATGTCCGCAACCGAGACGCTCACCACCAACGAGCGCGTCCGCGGTGCCGACCCGCTCGTCGACTACGTACCCGCCAAGGGCAACGAGGGTGAGGACGGCTATGTGCCGGCGCAACCTGGTGGCCTGGGCGAGGAGGATATGGTGACCCTGGTCCTGCCGTACGCCAAGTCCGCCCGCGACGGCGTTCGTATCCTGGGCGACCTGCTCGAGCGCTACGGCACCTACGAGAACAACGGCATCGCCTTTAGTGACGTGGACGAGATCTGGTGGCTCGAGACCATCGGCGGCCACCACTGGATCGCCAAGCGTGTGCCTGATGACGCCTATGTGACCATGCCCAACCAGCTGGGTATCGACAGCTTTGACCTAGACGACGCCGAGGGCGCCCAGACCGACCACATGTGCTCGGCCGACCTGCGCTCCTGGATGGCCGAGTGGCATCTGGACCTGACGTTGGGCGTCGAGGGCGACGGTCCGGCAACGGTCTTTAACCCGCGCGAGGCCTTTGGCTCGCACAGCGACAGCGACCATGTCTACAACACGCCGCGCGCCTGGTACATGCAGCGCTGCCTCAACCCCGGCGACGTGTGGGACGGCCCCGACGCCGACTACACGCCCGAGAGCGACGATATCCCCTGGAGCCGCGTGCCCGAGCGTAAGGTGACCATCGAGGACATCAAGTACGTGCTTTCGAGCCACTACCAGGGCACGGAGTACGACTGTTACGGCAGCAAGGGCACGCCCGCCACGCGCGGCGCCTATCGCCCCATCGGCATCAATCGCAACAGCCAGCTCGCCGTGCTGCAGCTGCGCCCCTATGCGCAGCCGGCCTACCGTGCCGTGCAGTGGATGGCCTTTGGCTCCAACTCGTTTAACGCGCTGGTTCCGCTGTACGCCAACGTCGAGACCATGCCCGAGTACTATGCCGACACGCAGGCTCGCGTGACGTCCGAAAACTTCTACTGGGCCAACCGCCTGATCGGCGCCCTGGCTGACGTCCGTTTCCATGAGTGCGGCCGCGCTGTGGAGGACTACCAGGAGAAGGTCGGCGGCATGGGCCACAAGCAGATTCACGACGTTGACGCTGTCGTAGCCGCGCTGCCCGAGGCCGAGGTGCCTGCCGAGCTCGCCCGCGCCAACGAGGCCTTTGCCGAGCTCGTGCGCGTGGAGACCGATGCCCTGTTGGGCAAGGTGCTCTACACCACGAGCTGCGCCATGAAGAACTCTTTCGCGATGAACGACAACGTGAGGTAGGGATTTCCCGTCGATTGAATAGCGCTAAAACGCTTTGTCGCTTTCGCTCAATCTTGGGTACAAGAACGTCAATGCAGTTGTTTGTGATTGGAGACAACCATGGTTATGAAACTCGATCAGCTTGTTAACGGCGCCATTAACGTGGGCTTTGGCGCTGCCGCCGTTGCTGTCGAAGGCGGCAAGAAGGTTCTCGACGACCTTAATACCAAGGGCGAGCAGGTTCGCAAGGACGCCGGCGCTCCCGATATCGCCCGCAGTGTGTCCGACATGTTCGAGCAGGCCGGCGGTACCATCTCCGATCTGACCGAGCGTCTGGGCATGCAGGGCGAGACCGCGGCCCAGCGCGTGCTCGATGAGCTCATCCTTGCTCGCGTCCGCGTTATGACCGCGTCCGAGCGCACGGCCTTCCTGGCCCACGTGCGCGACATCGTCGATTCGGTCGAGGACAACGTGACCTCGGTGCCCGTCGAGTCCGTTGAGCCCGACGATGCGAAGGATACCGAAGAGGCCGAGTAGCAGCGCAGATGGCAGATTCCACCACCGATTACAACAAACTAGATCCCCTGGGTGACGAGGCGGCGGTTGTCGATGAGGTCGACGCCGCCGTCTCGGGCGCTCGCAAGAAGCCGCGCGCTGTCGATATGGTGCCCGAGGAGCCCGACGCGATGGCGCCGGACGAGGAATACCAGCTCACGCCGGCGGGTCGCCGCGAGCGTATCGGGCAGATTGTTCGCCTGGTTAAAAAGTACCGCGTGTGGGATAACCTCACGCCGGTTCGTTTGCGCCGCCTGCTCGAGGAACTCGGCCCCATGTTCGTCAAGATGGGGCAGATTCTGGCCAACCGGTCCGAGATTCTGCCGCAACGCTTTTGCGATGAGCTGCGCCGCTTGCGCTCCGACGTGGAGCCGGTGCCGTACGAGGTAGTGCTCCGCTGCTTGGAAGAGGAATACGGCCTGCGCCTGGGGGAGATGTTCGATGCGATCGACCCCAATCCGCTTGGTAGCGCATCGCTCGCGCAGGTGCACCGCGCTCGTCTGGTGACGGGCGAGGACGTGGCCGTCAAGGTGCAGCGCCCCGGTGCGCAGCAGGTTATGGCACAGGACATCGATATCATCCGCTCGGTGGTGCGTATCGTTTCCAAGTTCGTCAATACCGATCAATTCGTTGACCTGCACGGCGTAGTCGAGGAGCTGTGGACCTCGTTTCGCGAGGAGACCAACTTTTTGGCCGAGGCCAAAAACCTCAACGACTTCTACGAGTTCCATAAGAGCGTTCATGGCGTGACGTGCCCTAAATCCTATCTGGACCTGTGCACCGAGCACGTGGTGGTCATGGATTACGTCGACGGCATTTCGATCGCCGATCCTGAACGCTTAGTGGCCGAGGGCTATGACTTGGAAAAGATCGGTGCCGCAATCGTCGAGGACTATTCGACGCAGGTGCTCGACGACGGCTTTTTCCATGCCGACCCGCATGCGGGAAACATCATCCTCAAAGACGGAATTGTCTACTTTATCGACTTGGGCATGGTCGGACGCATGTCGAGCCACGACCGTGGCATCGTCAAGGATATGATCTTTGCCGTGGCCGAGGGCGACGTGCCAAAGCTCAAGGATTCGCTCATGCGCTTTGCCGTGACGCGCGGCGATTCGGCCGAGCTTGACCATTCGGCCTTTTTGTCCGACTTGGACTTTATTGTTGCCGACTTTGCCGGGCTCGACCTTAAAGACCTGGATATCGGCGAGTTTTTGACCTCGCTGTTAAACCTCGCGCGCAAAAATGACGTTGAGCTGCCGAGCGTGGTGACGATGTTCGCCCGCGGCATGGTGACGCTCGAGGGCCTGTTGACCGAGTACATGCCCAACGTCAACATGATCCAAATCATCCAGACGCATATTAAAAACGAGAAAAGCACCTATGCGCGCATGCGCGAGATGAGCCGCGACTTTGCAGCGAGCAGTTATCGCGCGGCGAAGGGCTCGCTCGAGGCGGCCGAGTATCTGGGCTTGGCTTCGCGTATGCTTACGCGCGGCCAGCTTAAGGTGAACACGCAGATCATGAGCAGCGATAAGGCGCTGCGACAGCTAGGTGGGATTATCGACCGCATGTCGATGGCAATTGTGATCGCCGGTCTGTTTATCGGTTCGTCGGTGGTGTACTACGCGCGCATCGAGCCGGTTGTGTTTGGTATCCCGGTCATTGGCTTTATGGGCTACGTGAGCGCGCTGGTGCTGGCGCTTATGTTGGGCCGCAATATCTGGCTCAACAGTCACGGCGGCAAGCACTAGAGGCTGCGGCCGTCACCGCATTTTCCTATCGCAAACAATAGCTTTTACCTTGGGCTTCGCCTGCGTGCGAGGCCCTTTTGCGTGATACCATTTTGACGGTAATAATCGATGGCCTAGATGGTGGTGCGGAGACGCACGAATGCGCGGTTATCCTGCGCATTTGGGAGAATCGGGGTGCAAGTCCCCAGCTGTACCAGTAACCGTAATTCCTCTTGGCTCGGGATGCTCGCGTCGCAGATCGGACGACGTGCCCGAGTCGTTAAGGTTAAGTCGGATCGCCTCCCGTCTTGCATGCGGCTGCGGCTTTTGCCGCCGGTGTGCATAGGGCTCTGGAGGGAAGGGGGACCCCGATGGGGGAACTCGAGCGCAACATGCGCGATGACGTGGGGCAGTCTCAAGGCAACGCTCCAAGTGCAGACAGTAGGAGACAAATGGATATGTTTGAGGACGAGCGCCAGCGTGCCTCGCTTCGTCGCCGTGGCGCAATTGCGCGCGGCGTAGCCAAGCGCGGCCTGGTGGCATTCCTGGCCTTCGCGATGGCCTTTGGCACCACACCGGCTCAGCTGTGGGCCGAGGGCGCCGAGGGCATTGCCGAGGCTGTGGCTCAGACTGCGACGCCGGGCGAGGACGCAGCGCTTGCGGGCGGTACCGCTGAGCAGAGCGGCGCCGAGGTTTCGGATTCCGAGGGCGCGCCTGCAGCTAGTGCAGCCACAACAGAGGCAGCAACTGGCGACGAAGGCTCGGCGACGGGGGAGAGCCCTGCCACGAGCGAGCAGTCTTCGACGGCATCCGCTGGCCAAGTGGGATCTGCCGCCGCGGCTGCCGTTCAGACAGAGAACCCGACAGAAACCGGCGATGTTGCCAAGAAGCAGGTCGAGGTCTCGTTCTCGATTATCGGCACCGATGCTGACGGCAAGGCTCAGACCTGGGTGGCACCTACGCAGCTCAAGCTCGACGAGGGCGCGACGGCTGCGGATGCCTTCATTAAGCTGCAGGAGAAGACGGGCTTCAAGGCGAAGTACGATCCGAACACGGCATACGGTTTCTACCTCGAAAGCATCACATCCCCGAGCGATGGCCGCACGCTTGCCTACGATCCGACGACCTATGCCTACTGGCAGCTGTTCGTCGACGGCGCGTCTTCCTCGGTTGGCGCGAGCAGCGTCAAGCTCACCCAGGGGCAGAAGATTGAGTTTGCCTATACGGCTGGTAGCTCGTCCCCTGTCGTTAAGGACCAGGTTGCCGCAAATGTGACCGTCATTGGTCGCGATGCCCAGGGCAAGACTCAGACCTGGGTCGATAACGCGCAGTATGTGGTGACGTCCGGCTCGAGCGCACTTGACCTTACGAAGGTCGCGCTTGAGGCGAATGGCATCGACGCCGTTGCTGCGGGCTCCTTCATTCTGAGCCTTAAGTACAACGGTGTTGAACTGGGTACGCCCCAAGATTATTCGACCTATTGGCAGCTGTTCATCAACGGCAAGTCGAGTGACTATACGGCGGACAATGTCACCATCCATGTTGGCGATACCGTCACGTGGTTCTACGGTGGCTGGGGCGACCAGCTGCCCTCTGATTCCGTTCATGCTTCCGTTCAGGTGCTTGGTAAGGACAAGGACGGCAAGCAGCAGATTTGGGCTTCGACGGGCCAGACGAGTCTCAAGGCAGGCTCTACTGCCAAGGATCTCCTTGAGCAGACCGGCCTTACTCTCGATGCTGGCGAATCGTCTTGGGGCTGGTTCCTCAACGGCATTACTTCGCCGTTTGATGGTAAGTCCTATGGCTGGGATGCTGCGACCAAGAGCTATTGGCGCTTCTACGTAAATGGCAAGTTCGCCGACGTTGGCGCCGGTGCCTACAAGCTCCAGGAGGGTGACGCCGTCACCTTTATGTATGGTGCTGACGCCGATGTCCTCCCCGGTCAGGTGCTTGGATCCGCCGATGTTATCGGTCCCGATGTCAACGGGAACAATACGCGTTGGGGCACGGCAAGCAATGTTTCTCTGCCCGAAGGCTCCACGGCCCAGAACCTTATTGAGGCAGTTCTGAAGGCCAAGGGCGTTGCGTACAACGGCTCCCAGAGTGGTGAGTACTGGTTCCTGAATTCCATTACTTCGCCGTTCGATCACAAGCCGTATGGTTGGGATGCTGCGACCAATAAATATTGGCATCTGTATATCAACGGAGAGCCCTCCTTACTCTGCGCCAATCAGATTACGCTCAAGAGCGGCGATAAGGTCACGCTTGCCTATACCACCGATAATTCGCCCATGCCCGATCCCGACAAGATTGTCGTGGATCCGAGCGCGACGACTCCTGATTGGGATGCCGAGTGGGCCGGCTACGGCAACAGTGGCAACGGTTCGACCGTAACGGATGCCAAGACGCCTGCGCAGGCTTCCGGTCTTAAGTGGGCCTTCGATTGGAAGGCCGAGTCTGGTCAGCAGTATGCCAACTGCAGCGAACCTGTCATCGCCAACGGCTTTGTGTACATCGCGACCGAGAACGAGCTCATTAAGATCGATTCGTCCACGGGCAAAAAGGTTGCCTCTGCGCCGCTTGCCTCCAAGGTGAGCTATACCTCCCGTCCGATCTATACCAACGGCCTTATCATCGTTCCGCTCAACGGCGGTGCGGTCCAGGCGATTACTGCAGACAAGCTGATCTGCAAGTGGCTGACGCCTGGTTTGACGGACTTGACGCAGAGCTCCTGCACCGTCGTTTCGGACGGCGAGTACGTCTATGTAGGTACGGCTGATGGGAAGAAATACGTCAACGGTTCCTTTACGCGCATCAAGATCACCACAGGCGAAGTCTCTTGGCAGAACATCGACGCAGCTGAGGGCTATTATTGGACTGGCGCTGCCCTGACGGATAAGTACGCCATCGTCCCCACGAGCGCAGGTACGCTTAAGTGCATTGATAAGGCAACGGGCGATGTCGTTTCGACCATGAAGCTCGGCACCCTTGCGAACGCTGACTGCGTCGCCGATCCGTCCAATGGCTCGACCTTCTATCAGATGACGCACGACGGAAAGCTCCATGTGATTTCGCTTTCGGCGAAGGGCGTGCTGAGCGAGCAGAAGACGGTCGACCTGGGTCTTACGAATAACATGAGCGCCCCGGCGATGTCTGGCGACAACTTGATTGTCGGTGGGCAGACGGCTACTGGATCTGCTCTGGTTCTCTATAATCTGAAGACTGGTAAGACCACGATGGTCACCGCTGCTGACGGTAAAGAGCTACCGGCCGGATTTAACGGTATTGCTGCTACTCCGCTGGTGAGTGTTCAGGGCGGCAAGACCTATGTGTACTTCACCGTTAATAGCGCGGATAGCAAGGACTACGTCAGCTACTCTGCTGGTGGTGGGGTGTATCGCTATACGCTCGGCGATGCAGAGGCGACGCAGATTTATGATGCGGCTGGCCATTACCAGTACTGTGACTCTCCGGTCATTGCCGATGCATCTGGCAACCTGTACTACATCAATGACTCGGGCACGCTGTTCAAGCTGGGGGCCGTTGAGTCTTGGACGGTTGCCTTTAATTCCAACGGCGGGTCTGCTTGCGACACTAAGTTTGTTGCTACGGCCGATGGCAAGCTGGTTAAGCCGGCCGATCCGACGCGCGATGGCTACACTTTCGGCGGTTGGTTTACCGATGAGGCTTGCACGCAGGCGTATGATTTCAGCACGCCGGTGACGGCCGACCTGACGTTGTATGCCAAGTGGACCAAGAATGCCGTTAACCCTGGCGGTAATGGCGGTTCTGGCACTAATGGTGGCACCGGTGGCGCTGGCAACGGTTCCGGCGCTGGCACTGGCACAGGCTCCGGCTCCGGCACGAAGGGCCAGCAGGCTGGCGGCGCTGTCGCCCCGGGTCATAAGCCGACGACCAAGACGACGGTGTCGACCAAGACCGAGACCAAGGACAACAAGTCCGACAAGAAGGACTCCGATAAGTCCGATAAGAAGGACGAGAAGAAGTCTGACAAGAAGTCTGACAAGAAGGACAGCAAGTCCGACAAGAAGTCCGATTCCAAGCCCGATACGGGTGTTGCTTCCACGACCACTGCTAAGAAGTCCTCTAGTGCTTCCGAGCAGGAGACTGGCACCAATCCGCTCGCCATCGTCGGCGTTGCCGCCGGCGTGATTGGCCTCGCGCTCATCGCCGTCTTCGTGCTGACCAAGCGCGGCAAGGGTGACGGTAATGCCCGATAAGCCCAAGGAGACCAGCGGGCAACAGCCCGACTCCTCGTTTATCCAGCTCGATGATCCAAAGCAAAAGGGCGCCGCTTCGGCGGCGCCCGCCCCACGGCACAAGGCACTCCTTGGCGTTCTGACTGCCGCATGCACCATTCTGATCGTCGTCTCGCTGGGCTTCGTCCATCCTTCCGAGAGCGGCGCCTGGTCCATTGACTGGATCGTTCAGACCGTGACGGGGGAGAGCGTCGTCGCCAAGGACACCAAGGGGTCTGGCTCGTCTACCGCTTCGGGCGAGGCCAGTTCCAAGGATTCCAAATCTTCGGATGCTGCAAAAGATGAGTCCAAGGGCTCGAACGACGCCAAGGATGATTCCGAGTCTTCGCACAAGGAATCGGACAAAAGCTCGGATAGCAAGAAGTCCGATGGCCAGGACAGCAAGAGGTCTGGCGATAAATCCGCTGCCCAAAATACGGGAGCCGGTGATACTTCCAATGCGTCTGGCGGTGCTTCTTCGGGCGGTGGCCAGTCGTCTGATGGAGCCTCATCCCCTAATGGTGGAAACGCCTCCTCGGGCAGCCAAAGCGGCTCACAGGAGTCCAACTACGTTACGGTGACGGTTTCGGTCACATCGAGCGCTGTGGGCAATCCCGTGTCCTCTGGCGGCACCTTTACCTTTAACGAAGGCGCCACCGTTTACGATGCCCTGTGCGCGCTGGGCCTTTCTGTCAACGCACACGGCTCATCGTACGGCACGTATGTTTCTGCGATTGGTGGTTTGGCCGAGAAACAGTACGGCGGCACGAGCGGCTGGATGTACTCCGTCAACGGCACAACGCCCATGACGGCCTGCAGTAACTACGTTCTCTCCAATGGTGACAACGTCGTTTGGTATTACGTAACGGGCTAGAGGCCTCGACATAGCGCGCCAGACGGGCGGTTCGGACCAACATCCGGACCGCCCGTTTTTCATGCGAATGGGACTGGGTCGCCGGGTCTCTCGGCAAACAAAAAACCGGTTGGAACGGGAATTCCAACCGGTTATACATTCAAGCAAATAGTGAATCGACTACGACCGTGCGCCCTCGAGGAAGAAGCGGCGGCTGAAGTAGTTGTACCAGGTGACGAGGAACGTGGCGATGGCCTTCATGGCCTGGTAGCCGATGCTCAAAAACGTGACGCCCACAAACATGTACAGGTCGTTGAGGCCCAGGCCGATCACCGACAGGATGGTGAAGATCGTGAACTCGCGCTTGCGGCTCATGCCTTCGCGGTGGTCGAACACGTACTTCATGCTGAGCCAGTAGTTGACCACGACGGACGTGATAAACGAAACCGTGGTGCTCATCAAAAAGTCGAGGTGGAACAGCTCGACGAGCGCAATGAGCATGCCCCAGTCGATGCCAAAGGAGATAAGACCCACGACAGCAAACTTGAGGAACTGCTTGGTATGAGGTTGTGCCAGCGCCTTGCGCACGTAATCACATCCAATGCGTTGATGAATCGAGCAGAGGATACTTTAGAGCTTTTACAAGGGAAACGTAAGGTCTTTGCCAAGAACTATATGAACTCGCCAAATTTTCAAGAGCTAATCCGCAAACGTTGAAAATTTGCCCGTAAACGAGCGACACCCACGGACGATACTGCGCTGAGTGCGCGTCGTCCGTGGGCGCCGTAATGCTGCAGGGGTTTCGAGCTATTTTGTCTCGTCGCCCTCCAGGAAGATTTTTCGGGTCACAAAGTTGTAGACCATGACAAGCGCGGTGGCGCAGATCTTGGCGATATTGGCCTCGAGTCCCAGGCCGGCGTTGAGCGCCAGCACGATGCCGTCGTTGAGCACCAAACCGATCACGGACAGCACGACAAAGATGATGAACTCGCGGCGGCGGCTCATGCCTTCCTTGTGCGCAAACACGTACTTCATGCTTGCGAGGTAGTTAAAGATGAGTGAGATGATAAAGCCGCTGGTGTTGGCGATTAGGATGTTGAGGCCCAGACCGTAGTGGAGCAGATTCATAATGCCAAAGTCGATAACCGTGGCAATGACACCGACGACGCCAAATTTCATGATCTGCGCAAGGAGCTTTTGCATGGTACCTGCCTTAAGCTGGCGCCGAAGCGCCGCGGGGATGACAAACTCAGCAAGTTTAGCCAATCCCCGCGGGTGGTGCTAGGCGCGCTCCTCGATAGCACCGTTTCTATACGCATCGAGCAGCTGACGCAGGTCTTGGATTTGGCTACGGATCTTGGCGCCAGTATCGGTGTCGCTCACCATGCGGCGACGGTCCGCTTGGTCAAAACGGTTGGTCTCGCTTTCGATGTCCACGTTGCGCGTGAGTGCCTCGGCAACCGTCGTAAAGGCCCGGTGCGACTTGAGGCGGCAGCCGCGCGAGCTCGAGATGAGCGTATAGCCGGCGATACCCGTCTTGGGATGGTAAGCGCGGCAGAAGCCGCCATCGATGACCAGCAGCTTGCCCTCGGCGCGGATGGGCTGCTCACCCTTGGTGGTTTTAACGGGCGTGTGGCCGTTGATGATGTGGCCGGTCGGCGAACATGCCATGGGCGCGACGCCAAATTCGCGCATGATGTCGTCGCAGACCGAGGGCGACTTGGTAAGCGTAAAGTACGGGTCCATCGGCTCGACCCAGGTGCTCTTATCGGCGATATAGGCGCGCTCAAAGGTACGCACCAGGCGTCCGCTGGCGGGCGAGTTAAAGCCAATCCACAGGTACCACATCCAGTCGAGAGCGTCGCGGTCGCCCACGCGCCAGGCGCGGCGGGCGATGTGGTCGCAAAAATCGAGATAATCGCGGCCAGCGTGCCAGGTGCCCAGGCAGTTCATGCTGCTAAAGGTGCCGTCTTCGTTGAGCGGCACGCAGCCATGGAACAGCAGGTTGCCGTTAGCGACCTTGTACATCGAGCCGTGGGAATAGAGGAAATCGATATGGCGATGCAGGTGATCGGCGGTGACAAACTCGGACACGAGCTTGTCGATGATGTGCTGCTCCTGGGGCGTGAGCGTATAGGGGTCCGCTGGATCGACAGTGGGGAAGTCGTTGGTCGTGAGTGGCCACACGCTGCCGTCGGCGAGCGTGACCGTGCCGGTGCCGTGCTCGATCTTGTCGAGTAACAGACGGTCGGTCATATCGAACTCGGGGTGGCGCTGGATAATCTGGCCCTCGAGCTTAAAGAGCAGCACATTGATGGCCTTGATCAGCGGGGTGATGGACTCACCGGCGGTGTAGGTGGCATCGGCAAAGGCGACAAGCTCACGCAGCGAGATGCCGTAGTCGTTCTCCAGGATCTCGTAGTTGTCGTAGCGAAGGTTGTTGCGCAACACCGTGGCGATGCAGGCGGGCTCACCGGCCGCAGCGCCCATCCACAGCAGGTCGTGGTTGCCCCACTGGATGTCGAGTGAATGGTAGGTGAGCAGACGGTCCATAATCTTGGCCGCGCCGCCGCCGCGGTCGAAGATGTCGCCCGCCAGGTGCAGGTGGTCGACGGCCAGGCGCTTGATGAGCGAGGCGAGCGACTCGATAAAGTCGTCGGCGCTGGCGGTCTCCAGGATGGACTCCACGATGCGCTCGTGATAGCGCACGCGATAGTTGTTCTCGTCCGGGTGCGTGTGCAACAACTCGTCGATGATGTAGGCGTAGTCGCGCGGGATGGCCTTACGCACCTTGGAGCGCGTGTAGCGGCTCGAAAGCGAGCGAGCGACCATGATGAGCTGGTCAAGCATCGTCTTGTACCAGGTGGGCGAGTCCTCGCGCTGGCTGCGGACCAGGTCGATCTTCTCGCGCGGGTAGTAGATGAGCGTGCACAGCTCGCCCTTTTCGTCAAAGGAGAGCGTGTCGCCAAAAATTTCGTCGACATGCTCGCGCACGACGCCCGAGCAGTTGTTGAGGATGTGCATAAAGGCTTCGTACTCGCCATGCACGTCGCTCATAAAATGCTCGGTGCCCTTGGGTAGGTTGAGGATTGCCGAGAGGTTGATAATTTCGGTAAATGCGGATTGTTCGGTGGGGAACTGTCTCGACAGCAGGCGCAGATACTTGAAGTCTTGCGGGTTGCGATCGAATGCGACCATGAAACACCTTCCGATATGGTTGGTAAAACTGATAAACAGCGTCAA